>JANNDA010000263.1:0-8899 GCA_031387195.1 Planctomyces sp.
TCTCGGAGCTTTCCGATCAGAAGGTCGAGAACCCGGAAGACTTGGTCAAAGTCGGCGACGAGTTGGAAGTTCGGGTTTTGCGAGTCGATACGGAAGATCGCAAAATCGGGCTCAGCCGCAAGCTGACGGGCGACCTCAAGCTCGAAGAGACTGGTGGCGGCGGTGGTGGTGGTGGCGGCGCTGCGGCTCAACCGGTTGCTCGCGAGCAACTCAAGGGCGGCATGGGCGGCGGTGCTGGTCCGCTGTTCGCATTCGGTAGTGCTCCAGCTCCTGCCGCTACTGAAACTGAAGCTGCTACTGAAACTGAAGCCGCTCCTGAAACTGAAGCCGCTCCTGAGGCTGAAGCAGAGGCAGTTACGACCGAGAACTAACTCGGATCAGCACGATTTCATCGTGCAACCGACGATGCCAATTCCGACCCCGGTGAGTTTCTCACCGGGGTTTTTTATTGGACTTGGCGAAGATTGACAGTTGCAGCGGTTGAGACGATCGCGCAGGCACACGCAGGCCAGTCAAATTAGAGCGGCACCCCGGAGCATTCAGACTGCCCGCTACGACTGCTCTGCTTGCCGCATCGTCAGGACTGATCCTGTCAACCAAGGCTATTCCTTTTGAGAAGCCTCCCTATCTCCGTCGATATCTCAATTGGATTGCTGCACGGATCGCGACATTGCTTGGCCCGAACTCAACCGGACGTTGGATTCGAGCGGCCTGCATTCCGCGTCGGACACTGAGATCTGACGTTTCACCTGCCACTTCCACGCTTCTCCAACCCGAAGAACAGCAGGAACTCCATGCCAACTACGACAACAACTCGACGACGACTGAGCCCAAGCCGCGTTCAAAATCCGCTGGAGACTTATCTCCGCGAGATCAACGAAACGGCTCTGCTCACTGCGAACGAAGAAAAGGAGCTGTCCCGTGCCATCACGGCCGGCAGCAACGAAGCTCGCGATCGAATGGTGCGTGCCAACCTACGGTTGGTGGTCAATATCGCTCGGGCTTATGGAAACAAAGGCTTGCCGCTGCAAGACCTCATTGAAGAGGGAAACCTCGGCCTGCTCCGCGCGGTCGAAGGTTTCGATCCCACAATGGGGACTCGCTTCAGCACCTATGCCAGCTATTGGATCAAGCAATCCATCAAGCGCGCGTTGGTCAACACGGGACGAACCATTCGCGTCCCCGCGTACATGGTCGAACTACTCTCTAAATGGCGCAGAGCCACGGCGCAGCTCACCGATGAACTCGGACGACCGCCAACACCGGAAGAAGTCGCCGTCGTCTTGCAGTTGCCGAAGAAGAAGCTGCGGATCGTGAAGAAGGCCATTCAGCTCTACAACTCAACTCCGCAAACTGACACCGGGGAGAATGGTTGGTCGCTCAGCGAGATGGTCGCCGATCAACGCCAAAAGAGCCCGGAAGCAGAGATGGTCGAAACCGATAATCTCACGCACGTCTACAAAATGTTGGAGACGATGGATCCCCGCGAAGCGACGATCTTGCGGATGCGTTTTGGTCTGGACGATTCTGAACCAAAGACGCTGAAGGAAATCGGCGAATCGTTGGGACTCACGCGTGAGCGTGTGCGACAGATCGAGAATGAAGCGCTCAATCGGCTCGCGAAGGGCCTGACTGGCGATTGATGGTTTCGCCGGTTGCTCTGAATGGGATTGGCCGCCATCCGTGTCTTCCGTGCAATCCGTGTTCAATCAACATGTACCTTGGAAGAAAGAGACACGGATGACTTGAGGCGGCGGGACGGCAACCAAACTATCCCGAAGAGAATGTGAGTTTTTCACATTTCAACGAATTCGATACGACATCACAAAAAAACGACATCATAGGATTGCGCAGGATCGACCGTCTGCTTGACCAAATCGTCCTCCCCCAAAAGCACTGAATCGAAAAACTCACAGCCTCGAAACGCCAGCGAGGGCGAACGCTCAGCCGACTCGATTTGTGGCGAAGCGTTTTGGTGCATTCGCTCTCGCTGGCGCTTCGGGTTAATGCGTCGCTCTCCGAAATCTTCTTGCCATAACAAGACTTTCATTGTTTGCAGAGCGGTTGACGACCTGTGCAAATCTTTGAACGTGCCCGAACCATGCCAGGCATCGCCAAGAGTGATGACCGAGGCCAGATGGTCGGTGCTCGCGCCCTGCGGCACACGATTCGGCATCATGCTGAGCCAGGCCGGAGGCCCTCCTTGAGCGACCCAAGCTTGGCAGTTGCTTGTTCTTACGAAATAATTCTCCGGCCCGGCGCATCACTTGGCGGGGTTCGACGGCGGAAGTGCCGACCCGATCAATCAAAGGGTGCAGTTATGGCTCGTTGGCTTGTCTTGATGGGAGTGCTTGCCTCGCTCGGTTGGACCGCGTTTGCTGCGGCCGCTGATGCGGTCCCGGATAAAAAGGGGATCGCCTTTTTCGAGAAGCGCATTCGCCCGGTGCTGGTCGAAAGTTGCTACGAATGCCACTCGACCAAAGAGGGGAGCAAGCTCAAAGGTGGCTTCGTGATTGACTCGCGCGAAGGACTGCTCCAAGGGGGCGAGTCCGGCCCGGCGATTGTTCCCGGTAGCCCCGAGGACAGTTTGTTGATCGAGGCGATTCGGCACGACGGCCTCGAAATGCCTCCCGAAAAGAAGCTTTCCGACAAGGTCATCGCCGACTTCGTGGCGTGGATCAAGATGGGGGCTCCTGATCCGCGCGAGGGGGGCAAAGTTCCGGAAGCTCGCAAAGAGATCGACATCGAAGCCGGCCGAAAGTTCTGGGCGTTTCAGCCACCGAAGTCTGTCGAGCCGCCGAGCGTCAAAGACAAACAGTGGGCAAAGTCAGCCGTCGATCAGTTCGTGCTGGCCGCGCTGGAGACGAACAAACTCAAACCCGTCGGCGATGCGGATCGTCGAACATGGGTTCGCCGAGTCACACTCGATCTGGTCGGCTTGATCCCAACTCCGGCTGAGGTCGATGCGTTCGTCAACGACAAGTCTCCGAAAGCCGCCGAGACGGTCGTCGATCGCTTGCTCGCATCGCCGCAGTTCGGCGAGCGGTGGGGACGGCACTGGTTGGACGTTGCTCGCTTCGCTGAGTCCAACGGCAACACAGACAACGTTTCTTACCCCCACGCTTGGCGGTATCGCGATTACGTCATCAACGCGTTCAACGCAGACAAGCCGTTCGATCAGTTCATCCGCGAGCAGCTCGCCGGTGACTTGATGCCGTTCGAGAACACAAAACAGCGAGACCAGTTGTTGGTCGCGACCGGCTTCCTGGCACTCGGTTCAAAGCCGCGTGCTCAGAACAATCCCGATTTCCAAATGGACCTCGTCGCCGAGCAGATCGAAGTCGCCACGACCGGCTTTATGGCGTTGACCGTCGCGTGCGCTCGCTGCCACGACCACAAGTTCGACCCGATCACGACCAGTGAGTACTACGCGATGGCCGGGCTCTTCACGAGCACCGATACGCTCTACAGCTCCGGTGGCGGACAAGGCAACGGACGCCAGAAGAATACCGGCTTCCATGAACTCAACGGCGATCTAAAGATGGCAGACGTTCGCCAGAAACACACCACGGCGCTCGCGACGTTGATCGAGCATCGTCAGAAAGTGATCGCCGAACTCAAACGATTGGGAGCCGTCTCAAAGGAGAAACCCGCCGACAAGAACAAGCAGAAGCCGAAGAAGGCCGCTAAAAATCAGCCCCCCGTCAGGCCCGAAGACGTGCCCGCCGTCGAGGTCAAAATTCCCAAGGACGCTTCCCCCGAAGAGACTGACAGAATCAAACAGCTTGGAGAAGACCTGCGGCACTGCATGGACGAGATTAAGGAGTTGAAGTCAAACGCGCCGCCCGTCGGCGAATTGGCAATGGGTGTTCGCGACGAGAAGAAGCCCGCCGATTGTGCAATCTGCATCCGCGGCGACTCGAAAAATCGCGGCGCGTTCGTGCCACGCGGCGTGGTCTCGGTCGCCACGATCGGCGAGCTGCCGAAGGTCGATCCCAAGCAAAGCGGACGGCTCGAACTCGCGAACTGGATGTCGTCGCCGAACAACCCACTGACCGCCCGCGTAGCCGCCAATCGCGTCTGGCAACATCTCTTCGGCCGAGGGCTCGTCGCCAGCGTCGATAACTTCGGCGAACTCGGCGAGAAACCCAGTCATCCCGAACTGCTCGATCAGCTCGCGTTGCAGTTCGTACGTGACGGCTGGTCGGTGAAAAAACTGGTTCGTTCGCTGGTGCTGACGCGGACTTATGGCCTCGCCAGCTCGCACATCGCCGCGAGCTACGAAGCCGACCCCGACAACATTTTCCATTGGCGACACTCGCCGCACCGCATGGACTCGGACCAAATCCGCGATGCGATCCTCGCGGCCAGCGGCCAGCTTGATCTCGAAGCAATGTCTGGCTCGATCGTGTCGAAGTCGCCGGAAGAGGTCGTGCAACAGGGCCGCTTAAACCCGGCGACATTCTCCGACGCTCAGCTTCGCAACCGCAGCATCTATTTGCCGATCGTCCGCAACGCGATGCCCGAAGCGCTCGAACTCTTCGACGCACCGGACCCATCGCTGGTGATCGGTGTCCGCGATGTCACGACGGTCCCGTCACAAAGCCTCTTCCTGATGAACAGCCAATTTCTCGTCCAACAGTCGCGACACTTCGCCGAGCGATTGCTGGCCGTTGGCGACCTGGGCGATTCGGCCCGAGTCGCGCTCGCCTTCCGCATCGCTTTGAACCGCGAGCCGTCCGCGAAAGAATCTGCCGAATCAACCGAGTTCGTCAAACGCTCCGAATCCGTCATCGAGTCCGCTGAAAAGAACCCCGAACAAATCCGAGTCCGCGCCTGGGCCGCCTTCTGCCAAGCCCTGCTCGCCACGGCCGAGTTCCGGTATGTCGAGTAATTTTGGAGTGCGGCGAGTCATCGCCGCTTTCTATTTGCGGCCCAGCCGCTTTTGCCGTTGTCTTCAAACACGAGTCGAAAACAAAAATCCTAAAGGCGGATTCGCCGCCAATCCAAAGCGGTGCTAACACACCGCACTCCAAAGGAGCCTGTCATGCGTTGGTCCCGTCGCGAGATGTTGCAGCGAGTTTCCAGTGGCTTCGGCATGATGGCTTTCGCCGGCCTCGCCAGCGAGCGAACAGTTGCTGACTACACGAATCCTCTCGCCCCAAAGGAACCGCACTTTGCTCCGAAGGCGAAGCGAGTCATTTACGCCTGCATGCGTGGCGGCCCATCGCATGTTGACACGTTTGATTACAAACCCGCGCTTGCCGAGCACGACGGCAAGGAGGCTCCCGGTCAAAAGAACCGCTCGCTACTCGCCTCGCCGTGGAAGTTCGAGAAGCATGGCAAAAGCGGTTTGCCGATTTCGGAACTCTTCCCGAACGTCGCAAAACGCGCCGATCAGATGTGCGTGATCAACAGCCTGTGGACCGACGTGCCGAATCATCCTCAAGCATTTTTGATGATGCACACCGGCGAGTTCCGCTTCGCTCGCCCCAGCATGGGAGCGTGGTCGCTGTACGGTCTCGGCACGCTCAATCAAAACCTACCAGGCTTCGTGACGATCAACCCGCCGAACAACCTCGGCGGATCACAAAACTATTCGAGCGGCTTCCTCCCTGCCATTTACCAAGGAACCGCCATCGGTCGCGAAGGCCAGAAACTGGCTGACACGCGCGTGGGCAACATCAACTCCAAACATCTGCCCGGCTCGCTGCAACGCGAGCAACTCGACCTCGTGCAATCACTCAACCGCGATTTGCTCGGTCGCCAACAGGTCAACTCCGAGATCGAGGGGGTGATTGAATCGTACGAACTCGCCTTCCGGATGCAGGACGCACTGCCGCAAGTGCTCGATCTGACAAAGGAGTCCAAGTCCACGCTCGACTCTTACGGCATCGGCAACGGCCCGACCGACAACTTCGGCCGACAATGTCTGATGGCTCGCCGCTTGGCCGAGTCGGGAGTCCGTTTCATTGAAGTCACGCACACCAACTGGGACCAACACAGCGGCCTGAAAAACAACCTGACCAACAACTGCCGAGCGGTCGATCAACCGCTGGCCGCGTTGCTTGCCGACCTTGAAGCGCATGACATGTTGAAAGACACGCTGGTGATGTGGGGCGGCGAGTTCGGCCGCACTCCGCACGTCCGCAACAAAGATGGTCGCGACCACAACGGCACGGCCTATTCCATGTGGCTCGCCGGTGGCGGCATCAAAGGTGGACTGCGTTACGGAGCCAGCGACGAGTTCGGCATCAAAGCGGTCGAAAACAAAGTCCACCCGCACGACCTGCACGCCACAATCCTGCACCTGCTCGGCCTCGATCACGAGAAGCTGACATACCGTTACGGCGGCCGCGACTACAAGCTGACGGGAGTCGGCGGCGCTCGCGTTGTCAACGACATCATCGCGTGAGCCCAATTCACGTCCACGTCCATCGAGGTTTCTTGAAAGACTATTTTTCCAAGATCACGAACGATTCTTCGTTAGATAAGGGCGATCCATGAATCCGGTTCTGAGCAGCAACTTGTACCTCGTCAAAGAGCACACTGGTTTTTTCAAAGCGGCAAACAATTTTGACATTTACGATCCAGAGACTGGCGAGCTGGTGATGGAATGCCGCGAGGAAAAATTAGGTATCTTCACCAAGCTGCTCCGCTTCACCGACTACAAGCGAATGACGCCGTTCGACGTTCAAATCCGCACCACCGATGGCGAACCGATCGTGCGAGTCACTCGCGGGATCTCAATCTTTCTGTCGAAAGTCAATGTTCTGGATGAGAACGATGAGGTGATCGGTGGCTTCAAACAGAAATTGTTCTCGATTGGCGGAGCATTCAGCGTGCTGGATGTGAACGATCAGCCGCTCTGCGAACTTAAAGGAAAATGGTCCGGCTGGGATTTCAGCTTCGTTTCGGGTTCACGCCAACTTGCTCGCGTGACCAAGAAATGGGGCGGCCTGGGCAAAGAACTCTTCACGACGGCGGACAACTACATTCTCTCGATCGAAGAAAGCCTCCCCCCCGACAGCCCGCTGCGTCAGCTCATTCTCGGAGCAGTGATGTGTATCGACATGGTTTTGAAGGAATAGCTTGGCTCACTTTTCCGAGAATGATTGAAGCTAAAAACTGTATCTGCCGACTCTATTGACGCTGTTTGGTCGCTGGCTAGAATCCCGCGACCTTTCCGGGCCACCCGCTCGGAAACGGTGACAAGGGGCCGTAGCTCAATTGGTTAGAGCGCCGGACTGTCGATCCGGAGGTTACGGGTTCGAGTCCCGCCGGCCTCGCTTGCGAAAACTCCGAGAAACTCAGGTTTTCTCGGAGTTTTTTGCATTTCTAGCGTGCATCTCGGTTCGGACGAAAACGCCGCGAAGGTGACAGGCGTTGACTGCAAAACACTCGAAAAGTCAGTCGGAACTGCCACGGGAACTGCCACGGCAGAAGGCGTGAAAGTTTCCGCACCCGCCGCAATGCGTTGGCGGTTCTCGTTCGGGTCCAAAGTGGTCGCGGAAATGGACGGCAGCGATTCAACCGCCCCTTGCACGTCCAACAATCGCGGGTCCGTGTAGACGTTCATCGTCAGGTCAATGCTCGAATGACGCATCGCCGCTTGAGCGACACGGGGCGAAACACCGGCGACGCTCAGCATCGTTCCGAATGTATGCCTCAAGGCGTGAACGTCAATCGTGCGGCCTCGGTCATCGCTTTTGGGAATCCCCGCCGCATTCAAGTCGCGGTCGAGAATCTTGCAGAACGCTTTCGGAATGGTCAGCAGTCGCGTTGAGGCGCACACCTTCGCTGTGCCTGGATCACGACGGAAGGCGAGCACATTTGCTGAACCGGCTCCACAACCGGACATACTCGCCACCCACTCACGAAGTTCATCGGCAACATCTCGGCGAAGTGGGATCGAATTTCCTTGACGGTTCTTTTCGTCCGCCGCCTTCAATGCGATGTGCGGGAAGTCGCCGTCGAGGTCGAGTTGTCCGACCGTCAATGAAGCGAGTTCACCCCGTCGCAGTCCGGTCGTCACTGCCACCTTGTAGGCCAGTGCTCGCTCAACGCCGAGCCGCTCTTGTCGAGCCAGAAACGTCGGGTTGTCTTTCAGGCGTTCCCGTGCGAGTTCCACAGCGGCGGGGAGTTCATCGAAGTTCAACGGCTTGAGCGTCCAGGTCGCACGGCTGCCCTTCTGCCGCGTTGCGGGGTCTTGGTTCGGCGTCTTGATCGTTTCGCGTCCAATCTCCGCCAGCGGTCGCAGGCGAGCCACAACCAGCAACCGCGACAACTCGGCTTCGGTCAGTGCTCGGCGTTGCCGGCGCGGATCGGCCTTCTCATTCGCTTTCGGGACACGTGGAAGCGGGTTCACGACCAGCCGGCGATTCTCGATACACCAATTGCAAAACGTGACCAGCGCGTTGCGGTGAGCGTTGCGACTACATGCCGACATGCTGGGTTTTCCGGTCGATGCCTTCGCCTGTTCCACGAGCCAGTCTTCCAACGCTTCACGCTGCAAGTCCGCCAGCTTCGTGAAGCCGCATTCGGCAGCCAGCCGGCGCAGATATCGCATCGTGTTGGCCTGATAGGTGTCGCCCACTTCGTTCGCCCGCAGTGAGTTTTCGTAGGCGTCAAAGTGTTGAGCCAACAACACAACCTGATTGTCGGCGATGACATCATCGGCCGAGGTCATCACGCCCGACAACATGAACCTGCCATTCTGGCTGTTGAATTTCGAGTAGATTTCCGAGATTCTGGTCGGCCAGCATGTGGCGCGCGAGGCCGACGTTGAAGTCCTGCGCGAACTCATTCCCCTGGCCAAAATGCGCTATCTGACCAATTTGCGGCGTGACCGGGCGGGCAATCTGCGCAACCGCGAAGCCGGTGAAATTCTCAATCCGGG
>JANNDA010000152.1:0-12191 GCA_031387195.1 Planctomyces sp.
CGTAATCGTTCACGAGCCCGGCAGCAGTGACGGAATCGGCTGTTGTTTGAAATGAGCTTGAACGGCGGTGACGAGGTAGTCGTAGATCGAACGGTTTTGGAGGCGGCAGGTTTCCGAGACGGTGAGGATGCGTTCGAGGAAGCGGCTGCCGCTTTCGCTTTGAGTGCCGAAAGACAGTTTGCGATAGATCACGGCAGGACGTAGGGCGCGTTCCGCCGTGTTGTTGGTCGGTTCGATCCCCTCGTGATCCACGAAGGTCCAGAGCCACTCGCGGTGGTTGTGGAGTTCCTGGCACATGCCCACGAGCCGGCAGTTGCCGCTGAACGCGCCGCGTTGCAGCAAGTCATTGACCGTCTCGCGAATCGGACTCATCAAGGCGCGAAACGTCGGCCAGTCGATGTCGCCCGACTTGTAGGTCCGCCAGTGCTGGAACATCAATTTCATCTGCCGCATCAGATCGTGTCCCAGCCGTTGGACTTGGCGGTCGGGATGATCGATCAACGCTTGCCGTGTTCTTTTTCTCAGCCCCGTTTCAGATGAGCCCAGCACCACTGCAATCGCTCGGCCTGCCAATACATCTTGGCTCGATCGCAATTGACGATGCCACGGAACGAATCGCCCAGCAGTTTGGGTAAAGCGTCCCCCTTGCGGCTGGAGAAAATAGCGAACACGGGAAACAGCTTCGTGACCGCCGTCCACAACCAAGCCTTCTGATTCGCTTGTTTCGTGGGGGACTCGTCCATGAAGACTTGCGGTTGCTTCGCGAGTTCCTGTTGCAGTTCGTCATACGGCGACTTCAACGCGGCCGCCACTTGGTTTTGCATTTTCACCGTCAGGGCCGGACAGCAGGGGAATTTCAGCAGGTCTTGCAAGAACAACGCCGCGCGACGTTTGCTCTGCCGGAAGTGCCCCATCAACAGGCCCGTGAAGGCGACCAGGTTCGGCCCCGATTGACCACGCGGAACGCCGAGCGGCAAGGCCGCACACGTCGTCTTGCCGCATCCCGGACAGGGCAAGCGGTGTTGTTGATATTCGGTGACGACCGGCTTGATCTCGGGAAGTTCCCAGACCTGATGACGCCGTGGCTCCGGATCGCTCCCCCGCAACCGTTCGCCACACCCCGAGCAAACACTCGGACGCAACGGAATCACCTCGCGGCATTCCGCCGACGGAATCAACACCCGCTGGTGACGCGGATGTCCCGGCTGCCCACCACGCTTGCGGGACGATTTGCACTTGGGTGGAATCGGCTTCGCATGCGGGTGCTGACTGCTCGGTGGCAACGAGGAATTCTGCGGAGTCAACTTCCGCAACTGCGATTGCACGTCGAGCAACTGCGATTTCAATTCCTGAATCTCGGCCAGCAACAACCGAATGATCGCCTGCGCTTCAGGCGATTGTCTCGCAATCAGTTCTTCCGTGACGACCGACAACATCACACACTGATCGCAGAAAAACCCAAATGACGCGAGATCGTTTTTAGACTCCGTGAACGATTACCTGACGAGCCAACCCCATCTTGGTCAGTACCTTTGCACAAACTTCCCCACCGCTTGGCAGGACCGCGTTGCCTGCCCGATAAGTTTGCTTTCTGAGAATCGACATGTGCCGTCCGGTATCCGGGCAGCGGGGCTTCCGCGCTCACCAGACAGAGGTAGTCGGCCCCGCTACAGTCGGACAGCGACAGCAAGACGTCGTTTGTGTTCGTCTCGCAATTTTGTGGCTCGTCGTAATCGCGCTCTGCGGCATTGAACTGTTCAGCCTGGGCAACGCAAACACTCAAGCTTGGCCCCGCCGCCGCGAAGTTCGTGGACGCTTCGACGTGATCGGCAGAGAACTGCTCCGCTTCGATCGAGCCGGCGACCGCTGGCTCATCGACCCGGATATGGTCATCGCCTACCGTATGTGCAAAGGCAAATATCCAGGGTGACGTCTGGCATCGAATCCCCTCACGCGGCGGATCGCGTGAATTGAAACGAGCCTTCCGCATTGTGGAAACATTCGTTCGGCGACTCGACTTCGCCGAGGTCGCGAGAACCGGTCATGCAGAACCAAGGTGGCATTCGAGCTGTGCAGTGGGGCGTGTTGGTCAATGCCTGCTTGGCGATTGTGAAGTTCATCGCGGGTGTGGTCGGAAACTCGTATGCCTTGATCGCGGACGCTGTGGAATCGGCGGCCGATATCTTTGGCTCATTGGTCGTGTGGGGCGGGTTGCACATCGCCGGGCGCGATCCCGATGACGAATACCCGTTCGGTTACGGCAAAGCCGAATCATTAGCGGCGGCGGTTGTCTCGCTGATGATCTTGGGAGCCGCCGTTGGAATCGCCGTGGAGTCGGTGCGTGAGATTCTGACTCCGCATTTGACGCCGGCTCCGTGGACGTTGGCTGTGTTGGTTGCGGTGGTGTTGGTCAAGCTCGCGTTGTCTCGCCGAGTCCACGCCGTCGGAGAAGACATCAGCAGCACTGCTGTCCGGGCCGATGCGTGGCATCATCTCAGCGACGCCATCACGTCGGCTGCGGCATTCGTGGGGATCGCCATCGCTTTGTGGGGCGGACCTGGTTGGGAGGCGGCGGACGATTGGGCCGCGCTCGGAGCCTCGGCGGTGATCGCCTTCAACGGCGTGTTGTTGCTGAGGCCCGCGCTCAACGATTTGATGGACCGCACGGCGGATGAAGAGATTGTCGCCCTCGTTCGTCGAGCGGCCGAGCAGGTTCCGCAAGTCCTCGCCATCGAGAAGTTGGCGGTTCGCAAGGCGGGGCTGGGATATCAAGCGGTCATTCATGTGCAAGCCGCGCCGCAACTGCCATTGCAAGAAGCTCACATCTTGGGCGGCCGAGTGAAGGGAGCCATTCGCGCGGCTGTGCCTCAAGTCCAATTCGTGCTCGTCCACATGGAACCGTTTGAGAACGCAGACCTATGCTAGAGACGTCGGTCAGTCTGCTGAAACTCGCTTGTAACGCACCTGCTTCGGCGGCTTGGTTGCATCTGACAGAGATTTACACACCGTTGTTGCAAGCCCACCTGACGCGGTACGACATTCAAGCGGCTGACTCGGAAGACTTGATTCAGGAAGTTCTGCTGACTGTCTCGCGAGAGTTGTCGAAGTTCGAGCACTCCGGGCGGCCCGGTGCCTTTCGGAGTTGGTTGCGGACGATCTTGGTGCATCGGCTACGCGACTTTTGGAGGTCGAAGAAGTATCGGCCGGCGGCCACGGGAGGGAGCACTTGGGCCGACGAACTGGATCAGCTCGCCGACGAGGCGAGCAACGCCAGCCGCGAATGAAACATTGAACACGACCGGCATGTCATGGCCCGGCTGCGGGAACAGGTTCGCCCGCGATTCGAGCCGAAAACGTGGGAAGCGTTCCGTCGCCAGATGTTCGACGGCCAGCGAGCGGATGCGGTCGCCGCCAAACTCGGAATGCCGCTGAACTCGGTCTACGTCGCCCGCAGCCGAGTGCTCAGCACGCTGCGCCGCGAAGCCGGCGGACTGATTGACGAGTGAGATTGTGGTCCCGACGCTCTGCGGCGGGACAAGTCATGCTGCGGCGTCACGGAGCGCCGCCGCCACACTGGCTCGAACTGTGCGGGGCGCACATCGGAGAATCTTTTGAGTCTCCGTATAAGAATCACGCCCGCCAAGCACTTTCCTCTGGGGGAATCGCCAGCACCGGCCAACGCCCTCTCTCCCAGGAGCTTCGCCAATGTCGCCCGTTCATCCGCACAAAGAGCAGTTGATTGCATTCGGACAGGGGAAGCTCGCGGCGGACGAATCGTCGTCGGTCGAGCAGCATCTCGAAGTCTGCCGCGAGTGTTGCGAGACGTTGCTCGATTTGAAGGACGACACATTCATCGGGCTGGTACGGACTGCGGGGCCGGATGACTCGGATCGTAGGATGCGCACTCTTGCCCGTCCGGAATTGGAGATCGAAAAGACCGAATCGGACAAGACAGGGACGGGCAAGAGTGCCCATCCTACGGATGCCGCCACGTTGCTCGTGCAATTGGGTGAGCCGATCGGCGTCGATGAACTGCCCGCCGAGTTGCAGGACCATCCGCGGTATCGCATTGTCGAATTGATTGGTCGCGGCGGCATGGGGAACGTCTATCGGGCCGAGCATCGGCTGATGAATCGGCCGGTCGCGATCAAGCTCATCAACTCGCAACTGATCCGGCAGCCGCAGGCTGTCGAGCGATTTCGTCGCGAGGTGCAGGCGGCGGCGAAGCTGACTCATCCCAACATCGTCACGGCCTACGACGCCGAGCAAGCTGGCGATGTTCACTTCCTCGTGATGGAGTTCGTCGAGGGGACCGACCTCGCAAGCGTGGTGAAACATCGCGGGCCGATGTCGGTCGTCGAGGCGTGTGAGTGCATTCGGCAGGTAGCCGAGGGACTGCAACACGCTCACGAGAAGGGGATGGTTCGCTCCGATCGACGCGCACTGGCGAGAATGTATTGAGAGTCAAGCTCCGAAGCAGAACGTGATCCTCACACAACCGCTGATGATGGGGATGCACGAAGTGACTCAGGATCAATATCAGAAATTGCTGGGCAAGAATCCCTCCGTGTTTGTGAGCGGAGGCGGCCGTCCGGTTGAGAACGTGACGTGGGAGGAGGCAGCCGAGTTCTGCCGCCTGCTCTCGGAATTGCCGGCGGAGAAAAACAAACGTCGGTTGTACCGCTTGCCGACGGAAGCCGAATGGGAGTACGCCTGCCGCGCGGGAACGACGACGGCGACTCCACTGGGCGACGACTTAAAAGCGACCCAGGCGAACTTCAATGGAAAGACTCATGCGAAAGGCCCGTTCCTCGGCAGGCCGACCGACGTCGGTCAGTTTGTGCCGAACGCGTTCGGGTTGCACGACATGCTCGGCAACGTTTGGGAATGGTGCGGCGACTGGTTTGACAAAGACTATTATCGCGATTCGCCCGCGCAAGACCCGCGCGGCCCGACACGCGGCTCGCTCCGCGTCCTCCGCGGCAGTGGTTGGGGCAACAGCTTCGCTCACAGTGCCACGCGCGATGCACGCGTCCCGGCATTCCGCGAATATCACTCCGTCGGCATTCGCGTCGTCTGTGAGATTCGTTCTGGGTCCGCCCCATCGTCCGCGGTGGCGAATGGCACGAACCTGTTGCTTGATCCGTCATTCGAGAACACGGCACTGACACTGTTGCCGCGCGACTGGCGGGCGTGGCTCAATGATGGGCAGGAGTTTCGCTGCGAGGTCGTCAACGGTGGGCACACCGGGCAGCGCTGTTTGCAGATCAGCGGTAAAGGGACTCGCGGCGTCGTGTTCGCCAATGACATCAAGGTGGATCGCACGAAGCGGTATTCGCTCAAAGGCTGGGCGAAGTTTGAAGGGGACAAGGACGCGCGAGCGATCATCAAGTTCAACTACTTTCGCGACGGCGAATTTCTGGGAGCGCATGATCTCGTCGGAGTGACCGTGAATCAGCCGGGTTGGCATCTGTTGGAGAAGACCGATGCGCTCGATGCGTATCCGCAGGCCAATCATTTCTACGCCATGTGCCATGTCGAAGGGAGCGGCACCGGTTGGTTCGACGATCTGGAACTGGTCGCTTACGACCGCGACAAGCTGCCGATCGACTTCGACTCGCGGTACGGTCGAAACAATCGGCTGTCAGGACCGCATTCGCTCGACCGCTGGGTCGGAGCTTGGGAAACGCAGTACGTCTTCCGCGAGACCGACAACTCGCCGAATGAAACCAAGCTGACGATGAACACCAACAGTGAGCGGATGCTCGGCGATTACTTCATGGTGTCGCATTCGCAGGCCAAGCCGGATTCCCCCGAGATTCAGAAGTCTGCGCCGGCAGACTTGCCGACAAACGTGTCCGCAGTCGCAGGAGCGGAAAAATTGTTGATTCTCACTTTCGATCAGAACCTCGGAGCGTTTCGGCAATGGCTCTTCAGTAGCAACGGCAGAGCCTACGAATCGCGCGGGCAATGGGACGAGCATCAGCTCACACCGCGCGAACGCATGGAACTATTCGTGCCGGTCTGCCAAGCGATTCAGCACGCGCATCAGAAGGGGATCATTCACCGCGATCTGAAGCCGTCGAACGTGATGATTGCCAGCTACGATGGACGGCCGGTGCCGAAGGTGATCGACTTCGGCGTGGCCAAGGCGATGGGGCAGCAGCCACCGAGCGGACGATGTTCACCGGCTTTGGCGGCATCGTCGGGACGCTGGAATACATGAGTCCCGAACAGGCCGAGTTCAATGCGCTGGATGTGGATACTCGCTCGGATATCTACAGCCTCGGCGTGGTGTTGTACGAGTTGCTGACCGGCTCGACGCCGCTGACCAAGCAGCAACTCAACAAAGTTGCGATCACCGAAGTGCTGCGGATGATCCACGAGGAAGAGCCGCCGAAGCCCAGCAAACGGCTGACCGACTCGCGCGATTCGCTGCCGTCGCTTTCGGCGCAACGGAAGCTCGATCCCGCGAAGTTGACGAAAGAGGTCAGCGGCGAGTTGGACTGGATTGTGATGAAATCGCTGGAGAAGGATCGCTCGCGGCGCTACGACACGGCCAACGGACTGGCACGCGACATCGAGCGGTACTTGCGCGACGAGCCTGTGGAAGCGTCGCCCCCCAGCGTCGTGTACCGATTCCGGAAACTCTTGCGGAAACATCGCGGAGTAGTGGCCGCTGTCGCCGCCGTGGCCATCGTGTTGGTCCTCGGCACGGTCGTCTCCACATGGCAAGCCGTTCGTGCGAAATCCGCCGAGTAACAGGCCGTCGTAGAGAAAGAGCGAGCGGACAAGACGGCCGCCGAGGCCATCGCCGAGAGAACGCGAGCCAATCAGAAGGCGGAGGAGGCGCTCGCCAACTCGAAGCAGGCTCAAATCGAGAAGGATCGTGCCGACGAGAATGCGGTCGAGGCCAAAGCTGCCGCCCGGCAGGCTCTCGTCGAGAAAGACCGCGCGGATGCCAACGCCAAGCAGGCCGAAGCAAACGCCACTCAAGCTCGCGACGAAGCGCTCAACGTGCGCCGCCATCTCTATGTGGCCCACATGAATCAGGCACAAGCGGCGTGGGAGAATGCGGAGATCGCTCGGATGAAGCACGCGCTCCAGTCCGTCGAGCCGCTGCCCGGCGGCGTCGATCTCAGAAGTTGGGAGTGGCAGTATTGGTCGCGGTTGCTGGCCTCTCCGCGACGGCTTTCGGTTCCGGGGAAGGACCGCGTCACGCTGTCCGACTTCACGGTCAGTGGCGACGGTCAGCGGCTGATCGCGGTCGGTCGAGAAGGGCCTGTTTACACTTGGGACGCCAATGGCAAGCTGATCGGTACGCAGCAGATTCCGGTCGTGCGTGGCACGCAGCGCGTCCTCAGTCCAGACAGCCAGCGATTGGCGACGTACTTCACGTTCAACTTCACACACGCGGCAGACGCCACGTTCGACGTGACGATCTGGGATGTCGCGTCGGGCCGAACGATTCGCACGTTGCCCAGGGTCGGCATGATTTCGCAGGCGGTCTTCGACCCAGAGGGAAAGCAGCTTGCATACGCCGTCGTGGACGAACCCATCGGCGGAGCGAAGATTCGTATCAGCAAGCTGGATACCGACGATTCGCCGGTGGAACTGAAAGGGACGGTGCGAGTCGGCGTCTCAATCGGTGGGCGTCGCTGGGACGGAGTGTCTCCGCATTCGGGTGGGATTCGGCGGCTCGCATTCAGCCCCGATGGCTTGCTGCTGGCGACGTGCGGCGGCGACGGTCAGACCCGCGTGTGGGACGCGACCAATGGCGAACTGCGCCACACGTTAGATGGAGTGGCCGTCTGTTTTTTCAAAAGCCAAATCGCCACGGTTGCGTCCGACATCGTCAAATTCTGGGATCCCAAAACTGGCTTGCCGGTCCGCGAACTGGGCGACCATCTGCACCGCGTGCAATGCTTCGCGCTGAGTCGTGATGGGCGACTCGTCGCAACAGGCGAGGATCGGGTGATTCGCCTCTGGGATCTGGCCACGGGCAAGCCGCTGTTCACGCTCAAGGGCTGCGAGTCGCGCGTTGACGACTTACTCTTCGACGGAACGGGCCGATTGTTCACGCGCGATATGTACGGAGTGATTCAGGTCTGGGACACGCGCCGCGATCCGGCGGTTCTGTCGTTGAAACAGGGGGGCTTCAGCGGATGGCAGCACTACTTGCATCTTCGATGCCGAGAATCGGCGGCTGACGCTGCTCGGGACGCCGCGCCTCGAAACCTGGGATCTGACGACGGGCGAATCGCTCCGCCGCCTTGAACCAAAGGGACGTCAACTCAAATCAATGGCTCTGACCGCCGATGGGAAGCGCGTCGCTTGCGTGGACCAGACGAAAGGCCGCGTCGAAGTCTGCGACGCCGAGTCGCTCGAACCGCTGCACACGATCGAGACCGGGCACAAGGACTTCATCATCACGGCAGCACTGAGTCCCGACGGCCGACAACTGGCAACCGCCGCCCAGGACCGCGTGATCAAGCTGTGGAACCTGGACGGCGGCGAGCCGCCAACATTTCCCGGCTTCTCCGGCTCAAGCCAGTACATCGTCTTCACGCCGGACGGTAAGCGGCTGATTGCAGCCGGACAATCGCCGGAAGTTCGCGTGTGGGATCTCGCCACCAAGACCGAGCACATCCTGCCGCGTCCCGAACAAGGGCATGTCACGCACCTGGCTCTCAGTCGTGACGGCACGCTGCTGGCCGCGTCCCCTCGAACCGCTGAAGTGACGAGCATCTGGAACCTGACGACCTGCTAGCGTGTTGGCGAAATTCGCACGGGCAATGCCGCGAGCGTCGCGTTCCACCCCGACGGCCGCCGCCTCGCCACCGCCCACGGCAGCGAAGGCGTGCGCGTGTGGGATCGGACCACCGGGCAAGAGGTGCTGTCCTTCCCCGCCGAATCGCTCGATCTCAATCAAGTCACCTTCAGTCCCGATGGAACCAAACTCGCCGCCACCGACCGCAGCGGCACAATCAAGGTGTCCGAGAAGAGGCTCCAGATCGCGATGCGAAGGAAGCCGATCGTGCCGAGGATTAAGCCCAGGATCAGTCCGGACGAGAGTTCGCGGCGCATCACCCACCACCACTCGCGCAAGTGGACTTCGCCCAAGGCCAACGCGCGGACGATGAGCGTCGCGGCTTGCGAGCCGGATTTGCCGCCGCTGGAAATAATCAGCGGGACGAAGAGTGCCAGCACCACGGCTTTCGTGATTTCGTCCTCAAAGAAGCCCATCGCCGTGGCCGTCAACATCTCGCCGAGGAACACCACCACCAACCACGTCGCACGCTTGCGGACCATCGTCATCAGCGGCGTCGTGGCATACGGTTCCGAGAGAGCTTCCAAGCCACCGAGCTTTTGCATGTCGGCCGTCGCCGCTTCTTCGGCCACGTCCAGCACGTCGTCGATCGTGACCACGCCGAGCAGTTTGCCGGCATCATCCACGACCGGCAGAGCGGTGCGGTCGTACTGCCGAAAGACCTCGACCGCCGAACGCTTCGGGTCCGTCGCCTTCAACGCCACGAACGCGTTGTCCAGCAGCTCTTCCAGGTGTTGATGCGGTCGAGCCAACAGAATCTGCCGAATGCGCAGGTCGTCGATCAGCTTGTGGTCGTGGTCCTGTATGACTCCCTGATCGACGCGGTCCATTAAGCGTCCAGCCGTGCGATCTGTCACTGGTGGGGCGTCACGGGACAAACGGTGTCCCAATGACGCAAGGTGCCGGGCACGCAACGAACAAGCAGCCTCTCTGCATCTCACCGAAACATTTGCGTCCCGTCGGATTCGCGACGTTTGCCTGAACTTCAAACGAACGTTAGAACGTCCCGCCGCCAGCAACTTCCACAAACCCGGCCATCTCGTTCTTTGTAGCGAACTGAAGTGTTGACAACATTCATTCCCGTGGCTGATTCGCTCGCCGCACATCTTCCGAAGAGTCTTTGTCGGAGTGCGGCACATGAAAAGTTGGAATCGCATCGCATGTTTTTCTCTGTCGGTTGTGTTGCTGTCGGGAATGCTCTCGGCTGCGGAGCCGACGCCAAAACTCAACCCTGATGCTGCCTATCAGGCCGCGCGGACGAACCCGGTGACTTACCAAGTCGAACTTTTGGTCACGGTCACTCCGCCGTACAAGTTGAAGCAGCTCAAGGTATGGATGCCGATTCCGCAATCGGACTTCGGACAAGAGGTCAGTGACCGCCGACTCGCGACCTTCCCGTTGGAAGTCGAAGCGAAGATCGATACCGAGCCGATGTTCGGAAACAAGTTTGCCTACTTTGAGTTCGATAATCCGCAGGGTGCTCAGGTCATCCGGCATCAGTTCACGGTTTAAGGGGCCGATTACCTGCTGATGGTGGCGACAGACGCGTCGTTTGTGATTGACGCCAGACCTCGCCGTCTCGGAATGACCATCTAGGCCGGCAGCGTCGAGTTTCTCTGTGAAATGCGTCTTGCTTCCCGCCTTCACAGGCAACTGACCACGGTCCACTGACCACGGACAGCTTGTCGGCTATAATGCGTCGCCTCAGTTAGGATCGCACCACAAAACCTCTTGGAGTTGACTCATGGATTTGCTCAGCACGTTGCCCGGTTCGTTGATGGAAGGATTCTTTCCGGCGGGTTGGGATTTGGCCAAAATTGATGCGTGCGTTGATGCGAATCCAGCCAACATCATGGTCCGGCAAAAGTGGTGGAATCGCAAATTTGAGCCGATTTCATGTGCGTCGGTCGCTGATTTTGACATGATGCTGGGCCACGAGATCGCGATGACGATCAAGCAAGCTCGCGATGCCAACGAAGAGGCGTTGATGATTTTGCCCGTCGGCCCGATGGGTATGTATCGCTGGGCGGTCTACTTTTTGACCGAGTGGAATGTCTCCTGCACTCACGTGTTTGGCTTCAACATGGATGAGTGGTCCGATGCCGCTGGCAACACGCTGCCGCCGGAAAATACCGGCTCGTTTCAATACGCAATGGAAAAAGCATTCTATGGACCGCTGGGCAAGCTGACCGTTCCCAAGGGTCAACGGTACTTCGCGACGAAGAAGCAATTGCCGACGTATGTGCCTCGTATCAAAGAACTGCGAGCCGCCGGAGCCAAGCTGACGGTGACCTATGGCATCGGCCGCATGTGTCACATCGCCTTCTGGGAACCGCAATTCGCCGCCGAGTTCGCTTCCGAAGCGGATTGGAAGAAGCAGACGCATCGTTTGGGTGCGAAGCTGCATCCGTTGACTGTCGAGCAAAACGCGATCACGAGCTTCAAAAGCCGTACCACTCGCGTTCCTGCGTTCGCGAACACGGTCGGGCCCGGCCTATTTCTCGGTGCCGACAAAGTCATCGGCGGCGCGGATGGCACGCTTGGACGCGGCATGATGTGGCAAGGGCTCAGCCTGTGGATGACGCTGCGCCATGCCCCCACCATGTGGATTCCATCGACGCACATGACCACTCAACCCGGTCGGCTGTTCTTCCTGCAAGAGCTTGCTGGCCCGCTTGTCGCGGACTGTAACTAAGCGAAGTACAACAACTCCGTAGACCAGTTTTTCAAACCGGGCGAAACGAACCACCCGGTTTGAAAAACCGGGTTACGAAAACGCGGAGTTGTTTTCTTTGGCCCTGTGTCACTGCGGGATCATCACTCAATGAGGCGTGCCTCGGCAGTCGATCAGAGCGTTCCTTGACATCTTTCTGGTCTGCTCTAAAACACGTGCTAGCTTGTGACTTTGCGGGGCTAATTGAAGCTTGCCGAATCGAAAGGAATCTGTTTTGAGCGGCCAACTTGCGTCTTTTGTGCCGATCTTCTTGTTCGTCGCTATTTTGGTCGGGTTCGTGATCACGAACCTTGTGCTGGCGCATACCGTCGGGCCGAACAAAAAGACCGCTGTTAAGCAAATGCCGTATGAGTCGGGGATGGACCCCATCGGAGATGCTCGGCAGCCGTTTGATGTGAAGTTCTATTTGGTCGCGATTCTGTTTCTTGTCTTTGACGTCGAACTGCTGTTCTTGTATCCGTGGGCCGTCAGTGCCTATGTCGAAGGACAGGCCGATCAGTTTGGTTCTCCAATTCCGGCAACGCATCTCGGCCACGCGAGTCCCGGCATTCCGACCGAGCTGCGCGGGACGGTGTTTGGCGTGATGCTGGTGTTCATCGCGACGCTGGCGATTGCTTACGTCTATGC
>JANNDA010000158.1:0-7549 GCA_031387195.1 Planctomyces sp.
GATGGCGTCACCGGACTGATCCAATTATCCGACGAGCGACTCGCTCTGTTGCAGGATCAAGCGGGTGCCGGAGCACTGCTGCTCGAAGCCCTTGAGCAAACTCCAAAGAACGAAAACATTACCGAACGACTGATCAAGCTCGGCTTCAAAGAGGTCGGCGCAAAGTGGATCAATCCGAACGCCAGCCCTAATTCTGTGGATTCGTCAGCCGCACCCAGTGTTGAGGCACAAATCGAAATCAACATCCGTCGCGGGATTCCCAGTAAAGATATGTCTCCCGCCCAATTGCTGCGCTGTTTGGGGGCTCCGTCTTCAGTCACTCGCATCGCGACTTCAGGCCAAGTCACCGAAACCTGGACTTATCGTGAGGGGGCCATCGTCCGCTATACCGCGACAATCGAGCGACGGCCAAATCGCGGAACGGCAAAAGTGATCGCCATTCAGTAACACGCGGGTCAGAGTAGGACGCGGGTCAGGCACCACTATCGCAATCGCGGCAGTCCGCGGTCGTTTCGCTCACGATTCAGCAGTTCGAACGCCGGCGACGATTCCTTCAGCAGCTTGACCAACTGCGACGCTGTGCAACCGAGCCACTCGGCGGCTTTGGGGACTTCAAACGAATTCGTCGTGAGGACATCGAGTGCCTCGGCCAAGATCGCAGGGAAGTCGGCGTGTTCCGGATTGATCACCATGCGACCGTTGCGGCACCGAGTTCGCCACAACTCGGACACGCCGATTTCTGGCGGTGATTCAGTGCGGACGGTCAATGCCAGTCGAAGCCGCAAACGAAACAGGGCGGCGCGGCGATTTTCTGATTGGCTCCGACATTCATTGGCCTCCGCCTCAACACCGGTCGGTTCGTGCGTGAGGATGACTGCCGTTTCGACTTTGTTTCGATGTTGCCCGCCCGGCCCAGACCGTCGCGTACGACGCTCTGAGCACTCGCGAAGAAGCTGCTCCTCAGAAATTGACGCAGGGTGAACGAGTGACATTGCCGCAATCTCTCTTTTGTTTGACCTAGTTTACTTAGGTTTTCTGTTTTCACATTTCGCGAGGCAGACGGCTCCCGCAAAGTCTAAACGACCGGCAATGTCCACTTCTTGAGCAAAGTCTTCTCAAGCTACCAAAACTAACCGCCGATCTTTTCAGAGAGTATCGCTCAATGCGTGGGCGACTGGCGGAAGGGTTTTCGCGTTCGGTCTCCGCCAGAACGTCTCCGAGCAGGGTCTGACAAGGAGGTTGGCATGCGTCCGTGGATGAAGCTGTTTGCTGTCGGTGGAATTGTCGGAGCGGCTTTGGGCGTCAGCGTTGCTGCTGAGAAGCCAACTGAGCGCCTTCAGGTCACGTCAAAGAAACCGACTCGGATCGGCCAATTTCAGAGTTTCAGCCGCAAGACGCCAGCAGCGGCAGGCAGCTCGACCTTGCCCTCCGATCCCGAAGTCGAGTTATTGAAGAACGAAGTTTCCGAAACACCCAAACGCTTCACACGTCAAAAAGACGCGGTCGTGGAACTCAAACCCACCTCGCAGAAGTCGCCTCGTCGCAACTTAGAAGCCGAACTCTTCGGTGATGAAGCGGTCGCGACTGCTGTGACCTCAACGCCAACGACCAAGCCATCCTCGAAATCATCAAAGCCGCTGAAGGTTCTCGACGAGTCCGAAAATGTCGAACTGGTGGCACCGCCAACTTCAGAACAGGCCCCGCGCTCCACCGCAAGAAAGTCCAAACCGTCCGTGTCGGAGATCCTGCAAGCCGGCCTGGAAACTCCGGAAGATTCTCCGTCCGAGGCATCCGTGACAGGTCTGCCGAAAAGCAATTCCGAAGAGTCCACCGAGGGTGTCGTTGCCGCAGACTATGAACACCCCGCTGAAAGCAAACCGGCGATTCGACAGGTGCGAGCCGAACAAACAGGAGCCTTACCTCTGGCACGCACCGCTGAACCGGAGCTGCTGAGCCCGGCAGCGAAATCGAATCGAATGAAAGTCGTCAACGATCGTGTTTCCAAACCGAATGCCATGACCTCGTCGCAGAGTTCTCGTCCGACAAGCGTTCCGGATCGTGCCTCAACTTCCAAGCAAACCGGATCGCCAGCAGTCTCGGTCGATTGGGTGAAACGCAGTGAAATCAACGTCGGCCAAGAATGTTTGTGCGATCTACTCGTCAAGAACACTGGCAAAGTCTCGGCTCGTGATGTCGTTGTTGAGGCGTTCTTCCCAGCGACCGTGCGGCTCACTCACGCCGAACCCGCGCCGTCTCAGGCTGCGGATCACTTGGAATGGTCGATCCCGGAACTGGCTGCGGGAGAAGAGCAGACGATTCACATTACGATGATTCCCAGCCAACGAGGTGATCTGGCCACAACGGCCAATGTTCGCTTCACGGGAACGGCCGCCAGTGTTTTCAAAGTCGAAGAACCACTGCTGAAGGTCACCATCCAAGCACCTTCTGAAGTCAGCGTCGGCGATCCACTCGTCCAAAGCATCACCGTGACAAACCCCGGCACGGGTGTCGCACAGAACGTGAAAATTCACTTGACGACTCCCGCTGGCTTGGAAAGCACACGCGGCGACCGCACTGATATGGAAATCGGCTCGCTGAGTCCCGGTGAATCTCGAACGATCCGTCTGTCATTCAATGCCACAGCCGGCGGCGAACAACATCTCGAAGTCAAAGCCTCGGCGGATTCCGGTTTGAAACAAGTTGCGGAATCGAGTGTCAACGTCATCGCCGCATCACTCAACGTGGCTATCGAAGGCCCCAGTCTGCGATACGTTGGTCGTGATGCGAAGTTTGCATTGATTGTCAAAAACGATGGACAAGCCGCGACGAGCAATGTCCGTGTCTCGCATCGCATCCCGAACGGGTTCAAATTTGTGAAGGCTGACAAGGGCGGGACGTTTGATGCGAGCACTGGCTCTGTGACTTGGTTCGTCGGACATTTGGAGGTCGATCAAACCGCCCAATTGAAATTGCAACTGCAAGCGACGGAGCTTGGAAAATTCGAGCATCACGTGAGGGCGACATCAGAGCACGGATTGATTGCGAAAGCAGACGCGATCACCAACGTGGAAGGCTCCGCTGCGCTCTCCTTGGAAATTCAAGATCTCGAAGATCCCGTTGAGGTTGGTCAGGAGACCGCTTACGAAATTCGCGTGAGCAACAGCGGTTCAAAAGCCGCCGAGAAAGTGGGGCTGACCTTTGAATTGCCGAGCGGAGTGGAACTGATCAAGGTTCAAGCCGCGACCGAGCATCTCACGAAGAACGGGCTCATCCTCTTCAACGATCTGGCTGAACTCGCTCCAGGCAAGACCGCTCTCTTCCGCATTCATGTGCGCGGACAAGCCGAGGGGAATCAGCGAGTCCGCGCTCGACTCACGAGTGAGTCGATTGACCAAGAGTTGATCTCGGAAGAGATCACGAAGTTCTACGCGGATTAGTCGTTCGCAATTGCGTCCTGAAATCACGAAGGGCGAACCGTTAATTGAACGGCTCGCCCTTTTCCTTTGATTCCTACTGATGAGCCTGCGCTGTCGTTTTCTATTCCGAACAGTTGCTTCATGTCGCGAAATTCGTCACACATCGCGGCATGGAACCGATCGACGCTTTACGACAGTTTTTTGGATATGAATCCTTTCGCGGCCAACAGGAAACCATCATCTGCCGAGTGATGAGTGGCGGGCACTCGCTGGTCATCATGCCGACCGGTGGCGGCAAATCACTGTGCTATCAGATTCCCGCGCTTCTACAAGAAGTGGACGATGAAACCGATGCCGCAGCCCCGCTCACGCTCGTCCTTTCGCCGCTGATCGCGCTGATGAAGGATCAAGTTGATGCGCTGCGAAAGCGTGGCATTGAGGCAACATTCATCAACTCATCTCTCTCCCGCGAGGATCGAGAACGTCGCTATGCTGAAGTTGCCGACGGAAAATATCGGCTGCTGTACGTCACTCCGGAACGGTTCCGCAAACCGGAGTTCATTCAAGCGATCGGTCGTCGTCAGGTGCGGTTGTTAGCCGTCGATGAGGCTCATTGCATCAGCGAGTGGGGCCACGACTTTCGTCCGGACTACACACGGCTGCGTGAATTTCGGAGCCTGATCGGCAACTCGACCACCATCGCCTGTACGGCGACGGCCACGCCGGAAGTCCAAGCCGACATCGTTCGACAGCTTGGGCTCGAACCAGACGAGATCACGACGTTTCACGAAGGGATCGATCGTCCGAACCTGAGTTTGATTGTGGAGGAAGTTTGGGGCGATGACGAAAAGCTCGAACACATTCTTGCAGTCAGCCAGCGACATCAATCCTCGCGCGGCAGCGGGATCGTGTACTTCACGCTGATCCGCACTTTGGAACGGTTCAGCGAACTGCTGCGAAAACAGCGTGTCCCGCATGTCTGTTATCACGGCGATCTCGAACGCAATCAGCGGCGTCAGATTCAAAACGAATTCATGCAGGGCCGCTGCCCGCTCGTACTGGCGACCCCCGCGTTCGGCATGGGGATCGACAAAGAAGACATCCGGTTTGTCATCCACGCGGAGATCCCCGGTTCGATGGAATCGTGGTATCAAGAGATCGGTCGAGCGGGTCGAGACGGTTTGCCATCGGATTGCGTCCTCCTTTATGAGGAAGCTGACCTGACGACACAGATGGAGTTCATCCGCTGGAGTAATCCTGATGCGGAGTTTTATGAGCGTGTTTACGACTTGCTGCTTCACGAGAAAGAGAAAGTCGGTGCGTTCGGACTGGAGTGGTTACGCGAAAAACTGCACGCACGTCAGCGGCACGACCACCGCCTGGAAACCACCCTGGGTATGCTCGACCGATACGGCATCATTGAAGGAGACTGGGATTTGGACTCGATGCACGTCGAGGTGATTGCCCCCTTGTCCTTGCCGCTTCTCGATGCCGAGCACCTCGCGGCCAAACTCCGTCGCGATCAACAAAAGCTGCTGGCCCTGGTGCAGCTCATCCGCCACGAGGGGGACAAGAAAGTGTTTATTCACAACTACTTCGGACTCGCCTACCCGTCCCACACGTCAACGTGATGCCGTTTCGCCACATCTCGACACGACGAGAATCCCCAGTTTTATCCGGTCTGCTTGGAAGGCGATTTGTCCCCGTCCGTGAATTCAGCGCTCCGATTTGAGCTCCGGCTGGAAAATGACCTACGTTGTCGATGTAAGGCTTTTCCTGATACGCCTGGATTCTGAACGACGCTGGGGACACCACCATGATGGCTACGACTCGTGACACCAAAAATAATTCACTCGACAAGATCAGCGGACAGCTTGTGTTTCTGAACGTCGCCTTGATCGCGCTGGAACGAGAGCAAGGTGATCGATCACTGATCAACCAAATGCACCGCTCGATTCAGACAGTCCGAGCGACCTGCGCGCAGGCGGGATACTCTGAGCTGGAATTACTGGCCAGCGATTTTGAAGACTTCCTGCGGTTGGTCCGCGATCGCGTTATTAAATTGTCGCGCGAGCGGCTCGGCCTCTTTCGAGATTGCGAGGATGCCCTTGAATGCGGGGTCGGTTCGCTGCGAATTGGCGTACCGTTGTCCGGCGAGATCGAAGAAGTCTGTTTGAAAGTCCGCCGTACGCTGGTCGAATGGTCGCTCACAGCCTCTCGCTGCTGAAACTTCGCCGGGCAATCATGGCATTGTGAGACCTGAGTCACGAAACTTTTCGACCAACCGAGGGTTCGATCGGAACCATCGCTGTCGGTCGCATTGCACGCTCTTCGAGATTCACGATGTCTACGAATGTCACAGATCTGGAGGATGCTCTCATCCGCCAGGCAACGCTGGGGGATGAATCCGCGTTGGCGGCGCTGTTTGATTTCTACCGCCCACGACTCTGGCGGCTGGTCAATTTCCGGATGGATTCGCGGCTGCAAGGACGAGTCGATCCCGATGATGTGTTGCAGGAGTCGTGGCTCAACGCGAGGTATCGAGCCGCACACTTTGTCCGCGAAGGAAGTGGCTCGCGCTTCATTTGGTTTCGGCTGATTGTCACACAGACGCTGATTGACGTGCATCGTCGGCATTTGGAATCTGACAAACGCAACGCCGCTCGTGAGCAAAAAATACTCGGCGGCTGGGCGGCGGCATCAACGTCGGTTTCGTTGGCCGATCATCTTTTGGGAAACATGACCTCTCCCAGCCAAGCGCTCCTGCGAGCCGAATTGTCTTCGCAATTGGACGCCGCGTTGAAGACCCTCAGCGACTTAGACCAAGAAGTGCTCGCGCTGCGGCATTTTGAAGAATTGTCGAACCTCGAAACGGCGGAGGTGCTGAATCTCAGCGAGCAAACGGCCAGCGTGCGTTATGTCCGCGCGCTGCAACGGTTGAAGCATATTCTGGTGAAGCTGCCAGCCTTCGCCGAGTTGGCCGGCGCGGGAGCGAAATCGTGACACGCCCGCGAGAACAACCCGGCATCACGACCAGTAAAGCCGTGCCGAAAGCCAATGAAGAGTTTTCGGAATTTGAACAGCTCGCCAGCGCGTTCGCCGAACGTGTGCGGCAAGGCATGCCCGTCACGGTCGAGCAATTCGTCACGGCTCATCCCGCCTGGACTGACGAAATCCGCGAACTGTTTCCGGTCATCCTGGCAATGGAGCATCACAAGCTCGAACGCGAAAGTCTCACACCGCGAAATGAGCTTTCAGACGATCTGTCGCTGGAACGGCTGGGTGACTGCCGCATCGTGCGAGAAATCGGCCGAGGCGGCATGGGCATCGTCTTCGAGGCGTTGCGTGGTCCGACGAACGAACGAGTCGCCATCAAACTGTTGCCGGGGCGAGCTGTCGGGATGACGCATTGGAAAGAACGCTTCGAGCAGGAAGCTCGTACCGTTGAAGCTCTGCGTCATGCGAATATCGTTTCCATGCTCGGCTTCGGTGAGGAAAACGGGCATTCGTACTTCATCATGCCCTTCATCGACGGCGTCACCTTGGATTGGGTGATTCAGCGATTGACCGAAAAGGAGACGCTGTTGTTCGAAGATGAAATCGAACGCAGTCGGAAACAACGTGCGAAGTCCTCCCTGAGTCCTGTGGATTCGGCAGCCGCACTGCGGGCGATCTCTTCCGGAATGTCCGCACGCGGGTTGCGACAAAATTCGTGGAAGCTGTTCGCCAGAATCGCCGGGCAAGTGGCGAAGGCGCTGAGTTACGCACATCGTCAAGGCGTGCTGCACAACGACATCAAGCCCGGCAATTTGATGCTCGACGCCGCAGGGCGCGTGTGGGTCTCCGACTTTGGACTCGCTCAACCGGTGGACCCACCAACGGATCGCGAGTGGCGTTCGGTCGGCGGGACGCTGCGTTACATGGCTCCCGAACGATTCAGTGGCTGGTTCGATGAACTCAGTGATCTCTACTCGCTGGGCATTACGTTGTACGAACTCGTGACTCGTCGCCCTGCGTTCGAGGCTGCCGACCGCAAAAGTCTGATCGACAAGATCGCCAAGACCGAGCCGCTGGCACCACGCAAGATCGACCGCGACATCCCCCGCGATCTCGAAACGATCATCCTCACTGCG
>JANNDA010000161.1:0-2007 GCA_031387195.1 Planctomyces sp.
CAATCGATGCACGAAGACCCGCGCCGCCAACGGGGTCTCGTTCGACACGATCCACTTCGCAAGGTAGTGTCGCGTCCGCCGCGTCGGGATTTCGCGCGACGGCGCTGACATGACGGCGAGGAAGTGACCCCGGCGTTCCCCGCCGTCTTGTCATCGCCGTCGCTCGAAATCCCGACGCGGCTGACGCGACTCGACCTTGCGAAGTGGATCGTTTCGAACGAGAACCCGTTGACGGCGCGCGTCTTCGTGAATCGATTGTGGAAACAATTCTTCGGAGCAGGTCTCTCACGCAAGCTCGACGATCTCGGAGCCCAAGGGGAATGGCCGAGTCATCCGCTGCTGCTCGATCATCTCGCCACGCAGTTCAGCGACTCCGGCTGGGATGTGAAGCAGCTCATCAAAACGGTCGTGATGAGCGGCACGTATCGGCAATCTTCTGCCACCAGTCGCGAGCTGCGCGAAGTCGATTCCTACAACCGTTGGCTCGCGAGACAAGGCCGTTTCCGCATCGACGCCGAATTGGTCCGTGACAACGCGCTGGCGATCAGCGGCCTGCTGGTCACGAAGCTCGGCGGCAAGAGCGTCAAGCCGTATCAACCGCCCGGCTATTTCGCGTACCTGAATTTCCCGGCTCGCGAATGGCAGAACGACACCGGCGAGAACCTCTACCGCCGCGGCCTCTACATACACTGGCAACGGCAATACCTGCATCCGAGCTTGCTCGCGTTCGACGCGCCCAACCGCGAAGAATGCACCGCCGACCGAGCCCGCTCGAACACGCCGCTGCAATCGCTGGTGCTGCTCAATGATCCGTCCTACGTCGAAGCCGCGCGCGCGTTCGCCGAACTGATTGTGCGACACGGCGGCTCAACGCCGCGCGACCGTCTGAACTTCGCGTTCCGTCGAGCCGTCTCACGCGACATTAAACCCGCCGAAGCCGAAGTCCTCGAACGCCTGCTGCAATCGCATCTCGACGAGTACAAATCGGACGCGACCGCCGCCAACGAACTGCTCTCCGTCGGATCGAAGCCGGTATCCAACGATCTCGACAAACCCGAACTCGCCGCCTGGACCAGTATTGCTCGCACCATTTTGAATCTGCACGAAGTCATCACTCGAAATTAGTTTTCAATAGGAATGCTTGAGCTCATGGCGACGTCGCAGTTTGTCAGTCGCTGGCGAGGAGAAGACCTCGGCCGGCCGATTCCGGAAGAGCGGCATGCGGTGTCGGTTTGTTTGCCACGCTGGCGCGATAACGTCGGCTACGAAGAGGGCGATCAGGCCGTCATCGGCGCGATGCAGTGCGGATATCCGCGCTTCTTTTTTCATCCGGACACCGCGCGATTGTTCGCAGAATGTGAACAGCGGATGGCTCGAAGCGGCGAATGTGCGATGGTGTTTCCGTCCGAGCGTGTAGCGGCGCGGTGTGCGGAGTTTCTGAGCCGCGAAACCGGGGCGGCGGTTCGAGTCGCAGCGTGTTTTGACGATCGCGTTCATGCGGTGCTGATGCCGGTTGCGGCTCGTGAGACATCCAAAATGTTTTGGCAACATGCGGGTGAGATTGTGCCTTCGCGACAAGCGGTCGGGCTGCTGGAGGGAGGTCAGACATCATGCTCGTCGTCACCTGATGCGAGTCAGGAGAAGCTGGTGCTTCGAGAACGTGTTGCTTCATTGCAGGGGTGCTCGGCAGCGGACGTGTATCTGTTCCCGTCGGGGATGGCGGCGATCTTCATGGCGTATCGGCTGTTTCAACGACTTCGACCGGAGGCTCGGAGCGTTCAATTCGGATTTCCGTATGTTGATAACTTGAAGGTGCAGCAACAGCTCTCGCGAATTCGTCCGGCGGAGAACGCGGTTGTGTTTTTCCCGTGCGGGTCCGATGTGGACGTCGCCGAGGTTGCGCGTCTGGCGGCGTCCGAGCGGCTGCTCGGTTTGTTCGTCGAGCTGCCAGGGAACCCGCTGCTAACAAGTTCCGATGTGTCGGCCCTCAGTGAGTTGTCCTTGCGG
>JANNDA010000186.1:0-1802 GCA_031387195.1 Planctomyces sp.
GTTCCAAACAGTGTGTGCGACACGACGGTTCTCTCTTTCCGTGAATCAAGGTCATGGTCGCCCGTGGTTGTACGGGGAACATGCCATGAGTTCAATGAGCGAGACCCGTGACAGATCCACGAAGTGCCCGCTTCGTATGCGGGATGGTGAACTTGATCGAGTCTGTTTTCGCTCAGGACAGACAAGATTGTCGGTCCTACGAATCAACAGCGAGACCGGACGTGACGGCCTGTTGATTTAATCTCCCGCCTCATTACCATTCCGCCCGTTGGTGGAGGCTGTTTGTGGGGGCAGCAGGAGGTGTTGGTGATGGAGTATTGGGCGCAGGCTCCGCAGGGGCGGGGGCAGATGGTGTTGTTTGCTTCGCGGCTGGATGAAGTTCTGGCGGCGGATCATCCGGTGCGGCTGCTGGATGGGATTCTGTCGCGGCTTGATTGGTCGGATTGGGAGTCGGGGTATGACTTGACTCGGGGGCAGCCGCCGATTCATCCGCGGGTGTTGGCGAGCGTGTTGTTGTATGGGGTGTTGACGCGAATACGGTCGAGTCGGGCGTTGGAAGAGGCGCTTTCGGTGCGGCTTGATTTTCGGTGGTTGGTGGAAGGCCGGACGATCGACCACACGACGCTGAGTGAGTTCCGGAAGAAGCATCCCGAGGCGCTTTCGAACCTGTTCGTGCAGATCGGTTTGGTGGCTCGCGAGCTGGGTCATGTGACGCTGGAGCAGCTGGCGTTCGATGGGACGCAGATGCGAGCGAACAGTCGTCGGAGCGGGACGCGGAAGGTGGCGGACCTGGCCGAGGCGCGGGCAGTCTTGACCCAGAAGTTCGCCGATTTGCAGGCGAAAGCCGAGGCTCAGGACGCGGCGGATGAGGGCGAGGAGCGGCTCGTCGGCCCAGCGAATGCGGACACGCTCGACCCGGCCACGATCGCGAAACAGATGGCGAAGATTCAGCGGCAGATGGCAGCTCTGGATGCCGCGCTCGCCGAGATTGAGCGAGTGAAGGCGGCGGGCGAAACGGTTCCGACACACATCCCGCTGACCGATCCCCAGGCCCGCGTCACACCGAACAAGGACGGCGGTTTCGCCCCGAATTATACGCCGCTGGCCACGGTCGATGTCGCCAGTGGAATGATCGTGAGCTGCGATGTGATCGCGATGACGAACGAGGAACATCACCTCGTTTCGCAGGTCGAAGCGGTGCAAGCGAACTTTGGTCTCGCGCAGCCTCCGAGTGAGGTCTTGGCCGACACGCGCTCACTCACGGGAGCCAACTTGCATGCCCTCGAGCAGCGCGGCGTCACGCTGTACGCGCCGAGCAAGCAAGCGGACCTCACCACCAATCCGGCGCGGCGCGCGGACCTCTCGCAACCGGTCCCCGAGGGCCAACGCGACCATCTCCCGACCAAGACGACGAAGCACAAAGACGGCACGCAGACCACGCAGCTGACGAAGGACGCGTTCGTCTATGACGAGGCGAACGACTGCTACTGGTGCCCGCACGGCCAGGTCTTGAAGTACCGCACCGCGACAAAGCAGAAGCAAGTCAGCGGCAGCGTCACCCGGACCCTGTATGCCGCTCCGGCCAGCGCGTGTGCGGATTGCCCACTGCGGGCAAAGTGCCTGAGCGCCAAGGCCGATCACCGCGAAATCAACCGCTTCGAACATGACGACCTGATCGAGGCGCATGCTCAGCGCATGACTACTCCCGAGGCGAAGAACAAATACGCCGCTCGCTGCCATCGCGGCGAACGCCCCTTCGCCCAGGTGAAGCAACACTTCGGCGCGAGACAGTTCCTGCTGCG
>JANNDA010000231.1:0-2697 GCA_031387195.1 Planctomyces sp.
CGAGTCGCCATCCACTTTGAACTGAATCTGCATCGAATGCCCATTCCAATTCGCCGTGTAGCGACTGCAGGCTCGGCTTTCGACCACGATGACCGGATTGCTCTTCAGGACAAACTCGTCCCCCTTCTTTTCGATCTGCTCGACCGACAGCTTCACGGCCCTCACCAACTGACCAGTTTTCTGGTCGATGCGAATCGCCTGACCTGCCTCGTCCGTGGCTTCGCTCGTCTGTTTGGCCGAGACCCAGCGGAGATTGTCCAGTTGCGACAACGTGGCCGCGATTTCCGATTTGTCCGCTTCCAGCTTGGCTCGCACTGCCGCGATTTCGGCCGGGTTGGCACCGCTCGCCAGCCGGCTTTCCAGCGATGTCAGTTCCAGTCCCAATCGTTCGAGGTGATCTTCCAGCTTGGCCGAATCGTCGATCTTGCCGTCCTGAATCTCATCCAGTTTGAAGCCCGTGTATTCGACCTCGCCGAGGATCATGCCCTGATTGACGAGCCGCTGAAACGGCTCGGCGGTGTGAACGTGGCCGCGGTCGAAGAGCACCTTGTGCCAGAACCGCGAATACAACAAATGCAGCACGGCATGTTCGGCCCCGCCGACGTAAAGGTCGATCGGCAGCCACTGCTTTTCCAACTCTGGGTCGATGAAGGCGGACGAGTTTTTGTTGTCCACGAACCGCAAGTAGTACCAGCACGAACCGGCCCATTGCGGCATCGTGTTGGTCTCGCGCCGCAGCTTTGTGCCGTCGCTCGCCGTCTTGAGCAACCACGACTCCGGAGCCTTCGACAACATCGGCTCCGGCGTACCAGTCGGCTTGAAGGTGGCCATTTCCGGCAACGTGACCGGCAACTCGGAGTCGGCATCGACTCGCATCAGGCCAGTCGGCTCGCCGTTGGCATCTAGTTCATGCCAAATCGGAAACGGCTCGCCCCAGTAACGCTGGCGGCTGAAGAGCCAGTCTCGCAAACGGTAGTTGATGGCCTTGCGGCCGAGTCCTTTCGCGGCGAGATCGGCGGTGATCTTTGATTTGAATTCGAGCGTAGCCAGACCGTTGTACTCACCAGAGTTGATGGCCGTTCCGAGACCTCCAAATGGAAAGACAAGGGGGTCCGCTTTCTCACCCCCCACTGAGCTTGCCTCAGTGGTTCCAGGCTTTTGCACTACATCGGCGGCGTAGTGCAAAAGCCCGCGAGCCACCGCGACCCTTCGGGTGCCCGGCTCGGTGGGGTTGGCGGCGAGATCGCGTTCCTCTTTTGTCGGCTCGTATCCCGCAGGCGGTTGCACGACCGGGACAATCGGGATGCCGAACTTCACCGCGAATTCCCAGTCGCGCAGGTCGTGAGCCGGCACGGCCATGATGGCTCCGGTGCCGTAGCTGATGAGGACGTAGTCGGCGATCCAGACGGGAACCTTCTCACCGTTGACCGGATTGATTGCGTAGCCGCCGGTGAAGACGCCGCTCTTCGTCTTCGCGAGTTCCGTGCGGTCGAGGTCGCTCTTGAACGCGGCTTGTTGGCGGTACTCATCGACCGCCGTGCGTTGCTCCGGAGTCGTCAGCCGATCGACCGCCTGATGCTCTGGCGCGAGGACCATGTATGTCACACCGAACAACGTGTCGGGGCGAGTGGTGTAGATGCGGAGGACCTCGTCGCTGGGCTCACGCGGGAGGCCAGTTTGAGCGCGTGTGGCGAGCCAGTCGTTTAACCGCACGCCACAGGCACGCGCGTCGTCGCTCGTTTGAACTGCCGATATCTGCGGATCGTTCGACGCGCGTGCCTGCGGCGTGTGGTTAAACGAGTCACCGATGTAGAAATCAACTTCCGCGCCTTCGCTCCGCCCGATCCAGTTGCGTTGCATCTGCTTGATCGACTCGGGCCAGTTGAGGTTTTCCAGTTCGTTGGCCAGGCGGTCGCCGTAGGCGGTGATACGGAGCAGCCATTGGCGCAGCGGCAAGCGTTCGACCGGATGACTGCCGCGTTCGCTCTTGCCGTCGATGACCTCTTCGTTGGCCAGTACCGTACCCAGCGCGGGGCACCAGTTGACCGGAGCTTCATGCTGGTAGGCGAGCCGCTGCTTGTCTTGATAGCGTCGCACCGCCGCCTCACCTTGAGCAGCGATATCGGCGGGGATCGGCAGTTCCGAAATTGGTCGCCCTTTGCCGATTCGTGCGACGCCGTCCGGGCCGGTCCAGGCGTAGTCCGCGTCGTACCACGTGTCGAAGAGTTGCAGGAAAATCCACTGCGTCCAGCGGTAGTAATCGGGATCGGTCGTGGCCAGCTCACGATCCCAGTCGTAGCTGAAGCCGAGCATTTTCAATTGCCGCTTGAACGTCTCGATGTTCTTCGCTGTCGTAACCGCCGGGTGAGTCCCCGTGCGGATCGCGTATTCTTCGGCAGGGAGGCCGAACGCATCCCAACCCATCGGGTGCAGGACTTGCTTCCCCTTCATGCGGTTGTAGCGGCAGACGATGTCGGTTGCCGTGTAGCCTTCGGGATGCCCGACGTGCAGTCCGGCTCCGCTGGGATACGGGAACATGTCGAGCACATACATCTTCGGCTTGTTCGGATCGAACGGACCGGTCGCGAAGGTTTGATGTTCTTCCCAAAAGGCTTGCCACTTGGGTTCGAGGCGTTTGGCGTCGTAGCGAGGCATGAGCGATCTCAAATTGCAGATTTCAAATCTCAAATCAGAAAC
>JANNDA010000266.1:0-9865 GCA_031387195.1 Planctomyces sp.
GCCAAAAATAGTGACTCACACTGTCCGTGAAATGCCGAGCACCTCAAGGCACCGCAAAATTCAAAAAATGGCGGAACAGAGCGTTGTTCTCGAATCAGGCACCATTCCGCCATTTTTGAATTTTGCGGTGCCTGACCCCTGACCGTTCACTGAATTCGCAATGTGCGTCGTGTTACTGCGGAGCCTCGGGAGAGTCACTCACAAGCTTTGTGGTACGACTACGGCGGTAGCTGGCCAAGGCTTCCCACGCGATCGGCAGTATGGACACAAAGACGATGCCGATGACGACCAACGGAAAATTGTCTTTGACAATCTGACGGCTTCCGAAGAAGTATCCCGCCATCGTGCAGATCAGCACCCACGCGCAGCCGCCGACAATGTTGTAAACGGCGAACTGGCGGTAGCTCATCTTCCCGATCCCCGCCACAAACGGAGCGAAGGTGCGGACGATCGGCACGAAGCGGGCGATGACGATGGTTTTGTTGCCGTACCGTTCAAAGAAGCCGTGGGTTTGGTCGAGATGCTCTTTCCGAATCCAGGGGATCTTTTGAGTCGCCAAAAACCGCTCGCCAAATTTGGCTCCGATCATGTAGTTGACCGCGTCGCCGAACACGGCAGCTATTGCCAACGCGCCCAAGAGCACTGGCAGCGAAAGTCCGTGAGTGGCCGCTAATGCTCCGGCAGCAAACAGCAGAGAATCACCAGGCAAGAAGGGTGTAACGACTAGTCCCGTTTCGCAGAACACGATCAAGAACAAAACAACGTAGGTCCACGATCCCATCCAGCCCAGCATCTTTTCGAGATGCCTATCGAAATGCAGCAACAGGTCCATCAACTTCGTTACAAGTTCCAAAACGTACTCCGTGTGTTGTGGCACTGAAAATGTCACACAAACCCCACTGAGCTTGCCTCAGTGGTTTCAGGGCTTTTGCACTACGCCTAGTTCCGTGTCGAGCGAAGTCACCCGTAGTGCAAAGGCCCGTTTCCACTGAGACAAGCTCAGTGGGGCTTGTGTCACGGTTCTCCGTGCGGGGTAAATGTCTGCTCCGCAATGACTGCGGATTCTGTAAGGACCGGCAACCACACGGCTCGTGGCTCAGTACGCAAAGATGTTGCCGATTCGCTGATCGAATCAGGAATTGTCTTGAAGAACGATTCTGGCAAGGAGTCCGGGAGCGTTGCGGACGGCGGCAACTGCATGCGGCCACGTTTGCTGGAGCTCAGCAAATACCAGATCGTCAGACCGACAACCGCGGCTCCCGCTGCCAATGCGAGGAACGCTAACTCCCAGCCCTGAGCAGCCGAACTTGGTGTCGCAAGTGCTACTGTTCGACATCGTCCCACCAGCAGCGGTGCATTCTTCTTGACGTCGAACGCCTCGTAGCTCATCCACTTCAAAAAGTAGCCGACGAAGACCACCTCGCCACTGACATCCGTGCCGACCTTCAGTCCGGCGGGGAGCTCCGGCAGAACCACCACGTAAGGATACGAGCGAGATTCTTCGGTCCAACCCCAGACTTCAAAGACTTCTTTCAGGCCCAGCGGATTGTCTTCGACGTTGAACTTCAACACGCGCCGCACGTGCATCCGCAAGCGAATGGCATGACCGCGATAGAGATCCGGTTGCTCCCAGAGTTGAGTAAATGGCACATCGCGCTGGGCCACCTTTTCAAAGTCCGCGAGCGACCGCGTGCGGGACCAGGCCATCATTTGCCAATACGCGAGCATCTCAAACGGCTGCAGTTTTTTCTTATCTTCGACCACTTTCAATGACTTGCGCAACTTCAACAGCGCGTCGCCGTCTTCTTCGTTGGGGCCGGGGACGACGGTTTCTAATTTGTTTTCCGGGGTCGGCATCTTGTCGGTCGATGCTGGTGTCTCAGCGGCGACAACAGTGCTTTCCAGGCTTTCACCCGTCATCCACGCCCAGGTCGAGGGCTCTTTGAAGCGTGCATACAACGCCCACAACACGGCGAGAGCCATCAATGACGAAAGAAGTCTTGATGACGAAATCGAGTGCCCGAACGGACGTGCTAAACGGCGTCGCATGATGCCTCCAATACGCGATCTAGCAATGTCATCCTGACCCCACCGAGCTTGCCTCGGTGGTTCCAGGCTTTTGCACTACGTGTTCTTCATTCAAAATCTCGAATTGCCGTAGTGCAGAGGCCCGAAAACCACCGAGACAAGCTCGGTGGGGTCGCTTGGATCAGACTGCTATCGCTCCATTTCTACAAAGCTGATCTTGGTCATGTTGGTGCCATCCGGCAGCTTCTGTTTGGCGCACACTTCGATCAGCTTCATCAATTCCTCGTAACGCAACCGCCGATCGACCTCGATTTGGATGCGATCAAACGGCGTGCGTTGTAGATCAAACAACGACTTTAGTCGGCGATTGATGACTTGCTTCATGGGATCGGTGAGTTGTCCGGACGCAATGACGCTGTTTTCGAGTTTGATCTGCTCCACATCGCCGAGATCATTCGACGTCACGAACAGGTGCAGCGCTTCTTGTTGCTGAATGCTCGGCCCGCCCCCTTCGACGACGTTTTCAGAACGTTCGATCTTTGTTTGCGGAACCGGCGGCGGCATGTTGAGAGCCAGATGTCCTTCGACGGGAGCCGGCTTAAATGTGAGGATGAAAAACGTCAGCAACTGAAAGGCCATATCGAGCATGGCAGCCAGATTCAGTTCGACCCCTTTTTTGGTTTTATGGCGGCGATGGCGTCCCATGTCACTGCTCCTCTTTGCCGGTCATCGCGCTGAGTGAGAACTGGCGATAACCCTGTTCTTGGCAGACTTTGATGACATGGTTCATGAGGTGAAAACGGACCCCCTTGTCTGCTCGCAGGATGACTGGGACAGGCAGTTCTCCGTCGATCTTCTCGCCTGCCGCACGAAGTTTGTCTTTCAGTTCGCGGGCTTCGCTCGACACATATTTCTCGGCGGCGAACGGCACGCCGTTGACCTTCACTCGACCTTCCAAATCGACATTCAGAATCAGCGGTTCGTGCTCCCCCTTCCATTCGAGCGGTCGCGCGGAACCCATCACCGGCAACTGCAACGATTGATCCAGCGAGGCCCCCTTGAAGTTGACCACCAGCATGAAAAACGTGACCAGTTGAAAAACCATATCGAGCATCGGTGTGAGATTGGGCTCACACCCTTCCCCCGCATTTCCGGACATCACGGCCTCCCTTCAGGAACGATTTGAAGTGACCATTAGGAGGCACTGCCAGCACCGGGAGTCGTTCCGCGGCTGGCGTAGGACGTGTGAATTTTGCGGATGTATTCCCCCGCCAAGTTCTGAGTATCGACGCTGAGCGTGGCGACACGATCTTTGAACAAGGCGAAGAGGTAAATCGCCGGCACCGAGAGCGCCACGCCCTCAAACGTAAGCACCAGAGCTTCCGAAATTCCTGCGGCAACGGCAGAGGCTTTCAGTTGAGTGCCTGAGATCGCGATCACGCTGAAGCTCGAAATCATCCCCTTGAGCGTGCCCAGCAATCCAATCATCGGCCCCAGCGAACCGATCACCGCCAGCAAGCTAATCCGCTGCTCCATCTTCACGGTGATTGCTTCGCCGGTGCGATCCATCGCCTCGCGCGCTTCGGCCATGCCCGACGCCATCACGGTCAGCCCGGAGATCACCAACTGGCCGAGCGGCGACTCACTTTGCTTCGAAGCTTGGTAAATTCCATTGAAATCCTTCTTCGTCAACAGCGCGTCGTACTGCTGCACCAAGTCCGGAGGAATCACAATTTCAGGCCGCATTTCGAGAAACAGCGTCACCGTTCTATGCACGAAGAAGATCGAAATGATCAAGATCAACAGACCGATCAGGCCAGATGTTTCGATCAACCAAATGAGCATGTTTTGATGAGCGGGCTCGGCTTCGGTCTCACCGTCTGTCCCGGATTTCGCCGCTGCGGCTGGCTTTTCGGCCGCATCTTCATCGTCCTGAGCCCACGTGGAGGAGATGTTTGAAGTTACCAAAAAAAAGGCCAGCACTACGCTCAACCACGACCAAGTCGGCGACGCGCCGCGAGAATTCTGAACCGACATGAAGCACTCCCAAAGTGTGAGATCCGAGACATGGAAATCAGGAGTCGTATCGTGGCAAGGCCGCGTACCATTTGCAAACGCGACAGAGATCACGCGTCATGCAGAGTGATGCCGGGACGCAACTGTTCCACGGCAATCTCGCCCTCACTGGTTTTCATGGAGGTTGCACTCACATCATTCTGCTCGATTGGCTTTTACAGAATGATGGGAGGGCAGAATGATGTGAGTGCAAACCAAAATCCCGATGCGACATTTTCAATCATTCGCTCTGACAGTTGCGAGTGATCCAACGATCGAGCGTTGACGAAAAACAGTGGCCAACATGCGATTCAGTTCTTCCAACAAACCACCGACAGCCCCCACTTGGCGAATCGTCCTCTGGATGACGACCTTGTTGCCGATGATGTTGTTGGCAGGCTGGTTTGCTCGTAACCCTCACTCGCCTCGCTCCGACAGTGCCCAGACTAGACGCTCGCCGGAAGACGCTCGGCGGTTGGATCGGATTCTCCATGCACAGCCAGATTCGCCCGTCAGCCCCTCACCCGAAGATTCCTTGCGAGTCGCGTTTGATTCCAATGAGCTCCTACCGAGCCAACAAAATTCAGATGATTCAATGAGTGCCGTCGCTCTGGACAAGTCGTTGCTCGGCTCTGTTTCAGACAACGCTTTCGGAATTCCGAAGGCCGAACGGCCGGCCTACGAAGCCGTGTTGGCTCAGGCACGCAGCGTTCCTCAAAGAGCACTCGAACGAGCTGCTCGCCAGGCGGTGCCGTTTGCGCTGTTGATGCTCGAAGCCGATCAATATCGAGGCGACGTCCTCACGATCGATGGTGATGTGCGGCGTCTACAGCGTATCACGCCAGTGCCGAAGGTCGCGGGATCGTCAGAGTCTTTTGAAGCATGGATCTTCACGGCGGATTCTGGCTTGAACCCGTATCGAGTGATTTGCACCAGTTTGCCGGAGGGATTTCCTTTCGGCGATCAGCTCGATCCGCCGATTCGAGTTCGCGCAACCGGGTATTTTTTCAAACGCTTCAGTTATGCCACGACCGGCGATCATCACACCGCGCCGCTGTTGCTCGCCAAGACGTTGGTTCGGATCAATGTCCCGAAGCCGGTGATGCAACAACCACGACATCGTTCGCGAACGTTGACGATTGTCGCAGTCTGCGTGTTACTCGTTATTGCGATCGGTTGGACGATTGTCGGGCCGTTGAGCCCGCGACCGAAACGCGACGCCGATGACTCATCAACGAGTGAGTCCGCCTGGAAAGGCTGACCTACTTGATTTGCGGGACAGAGCCTAGCATCCTGCGGTCGTGTCTTCGCTCGTCGGTTGCAGTGGGTGCGATCGAGGCGTCAGTTCACATATCGGGTCGCACGCTCAACATGTCGCTCACACCGCCGCCACAGCCGCCGATTCTGGATTTGGAAGTCAAAGACTTTCGCGTCATTTTCAAGCCGGTTTGGGACGATCTCGAAGCAGAAGTTGGTCGCGAAAACTTGCGCTTTCCGAAGGAGATCATCCTGCTGGGAGGAGCCCCCGGATCAGGTAAGGGAACGCATACCAGATTCATCATGGCCGCTCGCGGTTTTACTTGTCGGCCAATTGTGATCAGCGAACTGCTCACCACGCCGGATGCGGAAAAGATCAAAACGGGCGGCGGTATGGTCGGCGACAAGGAAGTGATCGGCCTCCTATTTCGCGAACTGCTCAAGAAAGAGTTCCGTGACGGTGCGGTGCTCGACGGGTTTCCGAGAACTCAGGTGCAGGTCGAATGCCTCAAGCTGCTGGTCGAGCGGATTAACCAGTTTCACAACGAGTTCGCCAATACTCCTCACGCCATTCATTTTCGCCGCCCAACGATTCATGCAATGGTGCTGTTCGTCAGCGAGAACACCAGCATCGCCCGACAGCTCAATCGTGGCCAGGAGATTGCCGAGCACAACAAAAAGGTGGCGGAAACGGGCATCGGAAGGCTCATCGAACAACGAGCAACCGACATGTCCGATGAGACCGTGCGACGGCGATATCGCGTCTTCAAGGAGCAGACTTGGACCGCGCTGACCTCGTTGAAGCAGCTTTACCACTACCACTTCGTCAACGCCGAAGGCCCGATCGAAGAGGTTGAAGAAAATATCCTCAAAGAGTTGCAGTATCAAAGCTCGCTGGAGCTGGACCCGCTCACGTTCGAGCGACTGAGGACACTGCCTCTGGCGGATGAAATCACGCTGCACGCTCGGCAGGAATTGGTGAAGCGACTCGACAGCTACGAATTGGAACGCCCCGAGTTACTCACGCGCGTCGTGGAACTCATCAGAGCGAAGTTTCTGCCAATCATCACACGGCACGCATTATCCGGGCGAGCACACGTCAACTCCGAGGATTCCATCTTTGAAGAACCATTGGCGATCTCCATGCTGATCGACATTTTTTCCGAGCGAGGTTTTCACGCTGTCGTCGATAAGCACATTCACGAAGTTCCCGAACGGGTCGATCTTGAAACTGGAAAGATTCAGTCGCGGACGAAGTTTATCTACCGCATTCAGATTCACTTCAAAGGATCGAAAATCCGCCGTGGATGAGTTGGGGCTCCCGGTGACATACCAGTCCAATGTGCCAGCAAGGGATCATGGTAAATACCTCTTGCTGGCGCGTCGGGCTAAGCTCTGTCCCGTAAATCCGTAGGACGGGCACTCCTGCCCGTCGAATCACCGTAAAATGACGGGCAAGAGTGCCCGTCCTACGAGGTCTCTGCCATTTGCGGGACAGAGCCTAGTGTGACGCCGTTGCCGCGAGCATTCCGCAGGCCCCGTTGATGTCTTGGCCGCCGCTGTAACGGCGCTGGACCGGCATCGCGAGTTCTTCTCGCAAGTAGTCTCGGAAGGCATTCGCTTCTTCCGTTGATGGCCGACTGAACTGGCCCGTCGGGTCGTTGACATCAATCAAGTCCAGCAAGATCGGCAGGCCGCTGGTCAACTCGGCGAGTTCACGAGCGTCCTCTCGGCTGGTGTTGATCCCCGCGAGTACGGTCCATGCGAAGGTCACTCGCTTACGAGTCGCTTCGTGGTAATCACGTACGGCTGAGAGCAGTTCGGGAAGAGGATACACGCGCTCGATCGGTAACAGGCTTTTCCGCTTTTCCGAGTTCGCCGAGGTCAGCGAGACGATGAGTCGATAAGGAAGTTTCTCGGCAGTGAACCGCCGGATGCCCGGCACGATTCCGACCGTTGAGATCGTGATCGCCTTCGCGTTGATGGCCATGCCGCAGGGCTCGGAAAAGATGCGAGCCGCTCGAATCACGCAATCGTAATTGAGCATCGGCTCGCCCATGCCCATGAACACAACGCCGCGCACGGGATGCTCTGAGTCGGCTTGAATCTGCGTGACTTGATCAACGATCTCCCACGTCGCAAGGTTCCGTTGAAAGCCCATCCGCCCGGTCGCACAGAACGCACAGGCCAGTGCGCAGCCGACTTGGGAGCTGACGCAGACGACGTATTTCAGATCGTCGGGCCGATGCAGCAGCGGGATACGAACCGCCTCGAACTGTCCCTCCCCTTCGCCTCGGAAGAGATATTTCGCGAACCCGTCCTGCGGCGAGACAACCTTGTCCACAAGCGTCAGGCGGGGAATCGCAACTCGTTCACGAATCTGCTCCAGCAGCTTTCGGGGAATCTCTGGAACCTCCGCCGGCAGTTCGGTCATCCCTCGCCGAACCGCACTGGCGTGCAACTTCCGAACAAGCCGATCCGGAGGTGCGAGGTCAGCCAGGGCTATCGCAAGCTCCGTCGAAGTGTGATTTTTGAGCAGAATCATGTCGCGGCCAGACGGTGGTGACGAGGAGAACACAGCGAGTTTGAAGTTTCGGAGTGTGGGGCGGTGGCAGGAGGGAAACAAGCCTGCTCGCAGAGAGCGATCGAACGAGCGTAACGGAGCTTGATGACGAAGCATCTCATCGAGACTTCTGTCGGTCTCGATCGGATCTGCGAGGGATTTTGCCAACAGCGTGTCGGCGATTTCCTCGTTGTTCTAAGCCTCAAGCAAGCTCGATGGAGGCACGTTTATTGATGTCGAGACTGAAGTGCCAAGAAATCACTCCGCCGTCGCCGTCAGTTCCTGACGAAAGTCTGCCGCCGGAACGTCTTGTCCGGTCGCGGATTTGAATTGCGTGGCGAGTTGTTCGGCGTAGACGTCGAGCGGGTTGACGGTCTTGGCACCACGCTCACGAGCTTCTTTCATCACCAGGCTTTCGTTCGGCATCGTGGTGACGTCGAGGGCCATCATGGTGGCTCGCAGGTAGCCGGCGTTGAACTCGTCTTTCTTACTTCCGAGTTGCAGATCGGGGTCGGCAAAGATGACCACATCGGCCAGTGTGTTGTAGAGGTTCTGAAACGGCACGAATCGAACTTCCATCTGAATGGCCAGAGCTTGAGCCTCTTTGTCGTTGGAACTCGTCACGCTGACGAGCCCCTTGCGTTTGGCAATTCCATAAATCATCGACTTCGCCAGCCCACCGCTCCCAATGACCATGACGTTACGGCGATCAAGCGGTCGAACATCGCCGCTCCCCTTGCCGAGTGCCGCTTCCAGCGCTTTGACCGCACTGCGCCAGATGCTGTTGTAGGCCGTCCAGACATCGTTTTGCTTGAGCATCAAGTCGCCGTGCTGCGACATTTGCGTGACCTCTTCCATCTTCTCGGCCAGAGGGAGCATTTCTTGAGCGGTCTTGCCAGCGGCGAAGAGTGCGTTGACCTTCAGCGCGTCGAGCATCTGTTTGAACTTGTCGAACTTCTCGGTCGCGACGGGCAGGCACCGCATGTTGAGGCCGACTTTGGTAAACATCTTGTTCATCGTCCGCACCGTCGCCGCTTCTGCGTCGCCAAGGCCGGAGACAGCGAGGAACTTGGTCTGTGCATCAATGTTCCGCCAGCCGTAAGTCTCATCGAGTTCAAACACCGTCGCTTGTCCTTCGAAGGATTCCATGCCCTGTTCGAGCGCCGCGTAAATCCACGGCGAGCCGTACTTCCGGCCCAACAACGAGAACGTCAAACCAGCTCGCCCCAAGCCGAGGCCGACGACGGGGATCTCACGCTTCTTGGAGACAGCCGACAGCAACGGCCAAGCGGCTTCGAGCGTCGGCGTCGGCCACGTGAATTTGACGACGTCGGCGTTGACCTTCTTGGCTTGCTCAAAGATCGCGTCGATGTTGCTGGAGAGCGGCCGGTCGAGGCTCGTGTAGCTGATGACTCGCTTGGTCTTGCCGAAACGGGGAATCGACTTGGCCGTTTCTAAGTCGAGTTCAATGTAGGCCGGCCCGGCAACGATCGCTTGCCGCAGTAGCACGATGCGCTCCGCTTCCGTCCCCTCCCACTCGCCCCCCTGCTCTTTGTTGCGGCAGGAAATCAGGATCGGCTTGGGGATATCTTCCATCAACTCGGCAACGTTGGGCTCTTTCAACAGCTTGTCGAGCCCCAGCTCCACCACGTCACAACGATTGGCGGCATTCAACAAATCGACCTTGGCCAGCGTCCGGGATTCCGGTGACACGGTGATGCAAATCATGAAGAAGTCGTTTCTGTCAGAGTCCTGCTTAAAAACAATGAGTGTGGGCCGCGAGTCGCAAGACATTCCGCTGACGCAGCCCGCACTCGCAAGATCAGAACGAAAGTGGCAGACTTCCGCCAGCGTACTGGGAGCGTGAGGGGTCGGGTGTACGAATTTCAGAATTCGCCGTCATCGATTTCCCCACTTCCCAAGTCCTAACCGGCGAATTCTGAAATTCGTACACCCGACCCC
>JANNDA010000293.1:0-1568 GCA_031387195.1 Planctomyces sp.
AACGCACGCTGACGACTCACGGGATCGAATGCAGCATGAGCCGTCGCGGGGACTGCTGGGACAACGCTCCGGCCGAGAGCTTCTTCGCGACCTTGAAGAAGGAGCTGGTGCATCACGAGGTTTATGAAACTCGAAGCGAGGCTCGCACGAGCCTGTTCGAGTACATCGAAGTGTTTTACAACCGCCAACGCCTGCGCTCGTCGTTGGGCTACGTCTCACCGACCGACTTCGAGGCGGCCGCCGCCTGACCGAGAGAGGATCGTCCGAGGGCCAAAAGATTTTTGCGGCGGGGGGGCATTTCCCGCCGCCAATCCCCCAGGCCTGCGGCCTGATTCTCAGGAACCTGTCCCGTGTCAAACCATCAGTCCCACTCTTAACCCAGCGCTCGCAATCCTTGGGCAGGTCCATTCGTTCGCTCGTGGTGGGCCGAGGCGTCGCTATCTCAACCGATTTTCACAACCCAAGGAAGTTTTTACGCAAAGGAATCGCCATGCACCTGAACTCTCTATTGATCCGGTCTGTATTGGCGACAGCGTTCGCCATGATTACTCCCTCGCTTGCGATGGCTCAAGCACGCACTGCGGCTCCGGCCAGCAAGGCTCAAGCCGCCATCGACCACGCGGCCAAAGAGGGCAAGTACGCGTTTTTGATGTTCTACAAGCCGAGCGAACTGAGCACTGGCCAGCAGCAGCGAGTCGCACTCGCCCGCACGTTGGCCAACAACCCGCGATTGATCCTCGCCGACGAGCCAACCGGCAATCTCGACCCGGCCAGCCGCGAAGCGGTGCTGTCGATGTTCGACCAATTCGTGCGCGAGGGCCGCACGATCGTCATGGTGACTCACGACCCCGGTGCCGCCGCGCGAGCGTCTCGGCGATTGTGCTTGAGCGATGGTTCGCTCGTGGTGTCCGAGGAGATTCCTGCCGTGAAGGCGGCCTGAGTGATCGGTCCAGACAGGAGAAGCGATCATGCGAATTGATTTTTCACGACAGATGAAGTCCATCGGTTGTCTCGTGACCGGACTGGTTGTGCTGGCCAGTTCCAGCGTTACGCATGCGGAGTGGCCGAAGCTGTGGCGTGGTTCGGGGTCGAAGCCCAAGGTCGCGGTCGCAGTGCCGACTCGCACAGCCAGCGGCGAAGCGGCACGCTCGTCCTCTTCAGGACTGAGATCGGCAGGGCATGAGACTACCTCGCCGAGGCAGGCGGGCACTTTGGCGGCTGCGCAGAAGTCGCCGGCTTTCTACGAAGAAGAGGTCGTTATCCCGGTTGCCGGGCGACGAGCAGAGCCGGTCGATCCGAGCGATGATCCGAACGAAGCCGTAACTTCCGCAACGGCGCTGGACGCTTTGGTCGCGCTGGGCTTGGAGCAGAATCCGCGACTGGCCAAGGTGTCGTTCGCCGTCGAAGCCGCACGCGGGCGAGCGTATCAAGCCGGGCTGTATCCCAATCCGTTGGTCACGCTGACGTGGGATGAACTGGGCGACAAGACTGGCCGTTCGGGCGTCAACACGCTGCCGCTGGTCACTCAAGAAATCGTGATGGGCCGCAAGCTGAAGCTCAGCCGCGCC
>JANNDA010000294.1:0-4215 GCA_031387195.1 Planctomyces sp.
CGCGAGATGAAACGCCCGGACTATGGCACTCGCTTTGTCGTCTTTCGCTCCGCGAAAGGACGTTCTTTCGCGGAGCAAAAGACGACAAACTCCATCTGAAGGACGGTCTGAATGACACTACCCGCCTGCACCGAGTCACCACTCGAATGCCAACTGGGCACACCTGCGATGCCCCCCTGCCCTGCTGGTCAGTACGTGGCGACAGTGGTCGAGCACGAGCGGATGGCTCGCAACACCTATCGGCTGCGGTTGCATTGCCCGGAAATCGCGAGACGCATCATCCCCGGACAGTTCTTCATGGTGCGGCCCGCTCGCGGAACAGACCCGCTGCTCGGTCGGCCGTTCGCGTTATACGACACTTATGACGATGAGCACGGACAGCCAAAGGGCTTCGACTTCGGGTACGTGACTGTGGGCAAACTCACGTCGCTGATGCCGAGTTGGAACATCGGCGAAGAGGTCACATTGTGGGGTCCGCTCGGCAACGGCTTTCCGGTTGTGCCGAAAGGAACTCGGCATCTGATGTTCGTCGCCGGTGGCATCGGACAGACGCCGTTCTTGGCGATGACTCGCGAAGCATTAGGGCTGCGGCAATACGGATGCCCCACTCGTGAAAGCACGGTTCGATCGCAGAAACTCACGCTCTGTTACGGAGCCCGTTCGGCCGAATATCTCGCTGGCCTGAATGATTTCGCGATTGATGGACTCAATCTGCAAATCGCGACCGATGACGGCAGTCGAGGACATCACGGCTTTGTGACCGAGCTCCTCAAACAATCGCTCGCCTCGGACTGTCCGCCGGATCTGATCTACTGCTGCGGCCCCGAACCGATGATGCACGCCGTGCAAAAAATTGCGACGGACGCGAACGTCGCGTGCTGGTTGTCACTCGAAACCCCGATGGCCTGCGGCATCGGCATATGCTTCAGTTGCGTCGCCAAAATTCAGCAAGAAGATGGCTCTTGGGACTATCGCCGCACGTGTCTCGAAGGCCCGGTGTTTCCGGCAGCAAAAATTGTGTTCTGACTCCGCCTTCCTCTCCGCAGAGGAAGGCCATCGCAAACGAGGATGTGTCCCGCATGTTTAAGCTGACTTGCCCTCAATCAAACGATGTAACCCTGACCCCACTGAGCTTGCCTCGGTGGAATCGGGCTTTTGCACTACGCGGCTCTTTATTCGCAACCTCAATCGACGTAGTGCAGAAGCCCGAAAACCACCGAGACAAGCTCGGTGGGGTTGCATGGGTCAGGTCTGGTTTGTTTGTCCTGTGTGCGATCGCCCTCGCGGCCTATCCGTTGATGGGCCAGACGACACCCTCACCACTTGAGAAAGAAAAATCGCTCAAGGAGTTGATGCCGCGCATTCCGCACACGGAGGCGAAAGACGCGATCAAGACCATGAGCATCGAGCGTGGCTTCACACTCGAACTGGTCGCCGCTGAGCCAGATGTCGGCGATCCAGTTGATGCGTGCTTTGATGAATTCGGGCGGATGTTTGTCGCCGAGTTCCACGGCTATCCGTACTCCGCCGAGCCGACAAAGCTCAATCCGAAAGGTGGCGGCAAAGCGAACGACGGCATCATCCGTATGCTCGAGGATACCGACGGCGACGGTCGCTTCGACAAGAGCACGATCTTCGCCGACAACTTCGACTGGCCGCTTTCGGTCGCCTGTTATCACGGCGGACTGTTCGTCATCGGGATGCCGCACTTGTGGTTCTTCCAAGACACCGACGGCGACGGCAAAGCCGACAAACGCGAGATCGTGTTCAGTGGCTTCAGCAAGGACAACATCCAAGCTCTCGCCAACAACATGAAATGGAGTCTCGACAATCGCATCGTCGTCGCAGGCGGGCGTAATCCCAACGTGCTGACAAAAAATGGTGAGGTTGTGCTGCGCGGTGCAAACGATTTCGCGATTGATCCCGCCACACGAACGATCGAAGCATTCAGCGGCGGCGATCAGTTCGGGCATTCGATGGACGACTGGGGCAATCGCTTCGTCTGCAACAACAGCAACCACATCGAGCACGTCGTCTTCCCGTCGAAATATCTCGCACGCAATCCGTCGTTCGTGGTCGGTGGTGTCTTACGCACGATCGCGGCCGAGGGAGCCGCAGCCACAGTCTTTCGTCGCAGCCCACCAGAGCCGTGGCGCATCGTCCGTACCGCTCGCCGAGTCAATGATCCGAAGTTCGCGGGACTCCCGCCGACCGAGCGAGTGGCCGCAGGCTTCTTCACTTCCGCAACCGGAGTGACGATTTATCGCGGCGGCGCGTACCCGGAAGAGTTTCAGGGCAACGCTTTCATTGGCGACGTCGGGGCAAACCTCGTGCATCGCAAGTCTCTGACGCCAAACGGAGCCAGCTTCATCGCCAAGCGAACTGAAGAGAAGGCCGAGTTCATCGCCTCCACCGACAACTGGTTTCGGCCAGCGAACTTCGTGAACGCTCCGGACGGCACGCTCTATATCCTCGACATGTACCGCGAAACGATCGAGCATCCCGCGTCGATTCCGGAGGACATGAAGGAATACCTGGACCTCTACAGCGGCAGTGACCGCGGACGCATCTATCGCCTGCTCGGCCCGGACAAGAAGCGGATGAAAGTCGAACCGCTCGGCAACCTGTCGTCGGCGGATCTGTTGAAACAGTTCTGGTCGCCGAACTCGTGGAACCGCGAAACCGCTCAACGACTTCTCGTCGAGCGACAAGACATGTCCCTCCTGCCAAGCCTGCGACGCATGGCCGCTTTGAACCGCTCGCCGCTCGCACGGCTGCATGCGCTCTACACACTGGCCGGCATGAAGTCGCTGCGGTCGGATGTGCTCATGGTCAACTTGAAGCATCCGGAACCACGATTGCGTGCGCATGTCATTCAGCTTTCGGAATCGTTGCTCGCCAACGATCGTGATCTGGCCGACGCCGTCGCCGAACGAGTCGCTGATGAGAACGATCGCGTTCGCTTCCAACTGGCCTTCACCGCTGGCGAAATGCCGAACGAACTGGCGATCGCCACGTTGATCCGACTGGCGAAGAACGTGCAAAACTCCGGTGACATTCGCACGGCGATGATGACGTCGCTCGGCGGACGCACGCTGCCGTTCTTTGAGCAACTGGCCGCCGATGCTGACTTCCGCCGGCAACCACACGCCGCAAGCTGGTTCATCGAACTCGCTCGCAGCCTCGGCAGTGAAGCTGACGCAACCGCCGGACTGAGTGCATTGAAAGTTGTCGTCACAAGTGATCTCGCGCCCGCGACTCGATCGGCCATTTTGTTGGCGATCGGCGAAGGACTGAAACGACGCGGCAGTTCCGTCGCCAAGCTACTGATCGAAAGCAAAGCCGATGACGCCACGAAAACGCTCGTCGCCGACTTCTTCAAAGTGGCCGTCGCCACCGCCGCGAGTCCCGAAAGACCAACCGCCGATCGAATCGCGTCCGCTCAGATTCTCAGCCTCAGTGATTCCGCAACTGCCAGCGAAACGCTGGCGAGTTTGCTGCAACCGCAGATCGACCCAAAGTTGCAAATCGCCGCCGCCAATTCGTTAGGGCAACTCGATGGAGCCGACGTTCCGAAGCTGCTGCTCGCTGGATGGCGCAGTCACTCCCCTGCCCTGCGTCGCGAGGTCGTCGATTCGCTGCTCCGCAGCGGTCATCGAGTCGGCTCGCTATTGGACGCCGTTCACTCTGGCACCGTCCAACGTGGTGACATTGAACGCGACAAAAAGGATCTGCTCGTCAATCACCCCAATTCCGAAGTTCGCGACCGAGCGAAAAAGCTGCTCGCCGCCGATGTCGATGCCAATCGAGCCAAAGTCATCGCCGACTATCAACCGGTTCTCGGCCTGACTGGAGACGTCGCACGCGGCAAGTTGATTTTTCAGCAGAAGTGCTCCGTGTGCCATCAAGTCGGCGGAGTCGGACATGCTGTGGGCCAGAACCTGCAATCGGTCAGTAACAAATCAACCGCCGATCTGCTCATCGCGGTCCTCGATCCGAATCGCGAAGCTCAACCGAACTTCACTGTCTACGTTGTGGAAACCAACGACGGCAAAGTTTTGAACGGCTTGCTCGCAGCCGAGTCGGCAACCTCGGTGACATTGCGTCGCGCCGAAGCCAAGGAAGACGTCGTCCTGCGGAGCAACATCGACTCCATTGCCTCCAACGGAAAATCGCTAATGCCCGAAGGTTTTGAGAAGGATCTTTCGATGTCCG
>JANNDA010000305.1:0-2758 GCA_031387195.1 Planctomyces sp.
CCTTATAAAAAACTTGGGGGCTCGCCGCGCCGCGTCGAGCGCGGCCGCAACACTCCGATTACACTCCGCTTTTTTTTGCCTGTCGTTCGCGCCGCGGCGCGTCGCGCCACATTTTTCAACGGGCTGCTAAGCCTGATTCGATCGCGGAGTGATCCATGACTGATCGTGAGGAAATGGCGATGAACACCCACAACCGCGACGAAGCCGAACTTCGCATCGCCGCCGAACGAGCCGCGTTGCCATTCGCGCTCCTCGAAGAATTGAAAATCCCGTGCGGCTACGAACGGTCATTCAAGCTGCTTCCCGGCAGGCTCTTGGCGAATCGCTATCTGTTGGGCGTGGATTTGAAGAACATCCATCCGGCACAACTCCACGCAATTTGCCAACGACTGAACATGCCCGACGAATTCATTCAGTCCCTCGACGAGCACCTTGCCCAAGCCAACTTGGTGTTCCTGGGATTCGAGGACAACCCGCCCGTCGGCGTCTACAAAGTCTATTTGGAATTCTGGGACCGCGTGAAATCCGAACTCCAATCGGAGCCAGCTTCACGGGAATCGGAACTTCCGGAACCAAAACTTCTGCACTTAGGTTTCAAGTGGAACGTCGCCGACAATTCGCAGCGGACCATCTCCAGGTATCTTTGCTATCCGCTGCTCTCGACCGATGGCATTCTCCAGCGGATGACCGAAGTTTACGCCGAGCACGAAACCGCCCCGTCCCTGAACATCGCCACCGAAATCGTGGCCTTCGCGGCCAGTCGAGTCGCGGAGGGGTCAATCATCTACATGGAAGTCGTGGAAGACGGCAGCCCCCGACGTTCATTTGACATCAACCTGTATTCCGCCATGCTGCCATTGCATGAAATCAAGCCGGCGCTGTTGAGGCTTCGAGAACATTTTGAAATTCCGATCAACTCATTTGACCGTTTGTTGCATCTGACGTGCGACAAGTCACTCGGACACCTTTCGGGCGGAATCAGCCAACACGGGGAGGAATTTCTGACGATCTACTACGAAGTCTAAAACGCGGCCATTTCAGATCGTTTTGACCGACGATTCCGTTCGGTCGCAGCAAGTTTATACCTCTCGCGGCCGAAGCTGACGCTTCGGGTGACAAGCGCCTCACCGACAAATGTGTCAAGTTCGGCCGCGCGGGGTATAAGCGGTGCCTCCTTCGGTTGGTGACACAAGCAGACTCTGATTCCATGCCGCAACCGGTGAAGCTGCGGAAGCACCGCTCCCTGACCGAGGTGGCGTGTGACAAGTGAGCGATGTGTATTTAAGGCTTGATCCCGGCGATGTCCGAGCCGTCGCTAAAAATCGACCTGATCCGCGTCAATATGATGTGGGGACGACTCTAGCTCTCGGCCGTCGCATTGATGCGGCTGGCCTTCCCTGGCTCGTGCTCGAAGATCCCTTTGTCGTCAATCGCATTGACGAGTGCGTGGCAGAGTTTTCTGCATGGCTATCTGACGTGGCTCGTCATGGTCGGCACTCTGCTTGACCGTGCGCCGTGCAAGCTGTCGTCGCCTTCCCATTCAACCCATTTCTGAAAGGACCATCTCATGCCCGGACTGACTGTTGCAGAAAAGAATCACTGGAAGGATCGGCTGTCAAAGCGGATCGACCGGCGGATTGAGACCATCGCCGCCGAGGAACCCAACCTGCTCGACCGTGTGAAGCGGGACGCTCGTGAGCGGGCCAAGCAATCGCTCAACGTCGCTGAATTGCAGGCGGACGTCGACGGCATCGAAGAGCAGGAAGAGACGCTCGACAAGCGGAAGAGTCTGTTGCACCGCACGATGTTGGCGCGTGTCCGTCGCGTGCCGCTGGAGACTATCGACCAGCACTACACCCCGACGCATTACAACAACGAAGTCGAGAACGCGGTCAAGTCGCGACAGGCCATCCACGAGGACGAGTTGCTGGCGGACTGCGAAATCGGCCGCCGCATCCTCACGCTGCGGCGCGAGAAAGAATCTCTGCTGGATTGCGTTTGGTTGGCGACAGCGAGCCAGACACACTACCCCTTTTTGTTTCGCTTTGTTCTCGCTTTGGCTTCATGAGATGGGGCCTCCTGAATGGGGTTGTTATCGGGTTTTGGTTTTGGGGTGGTGAGGTCCGGGGCGTAATGTCGGGTGGGGCCGAGTCGGCGAGTGCCGTAGAGATCACGGAGGCGACGTTTTTCGTCTTCGTCGGCCCAGATGATCCAGCGGGCGCGGGTGATGGTGACTTTACGAGCGCGAAGCCATCGACGACGGCACCAGCGGGACAGACGAGGTTGTGGGATCTTCAACTCGCGGGACAAATCGCGCATCCAGTATTCGTCGGCTTGCAAGAGATGGGCATTGGCCACGGAATCGACTCGGTCGCCGACGAGACCTAAGCGGTTCAAGATGGCACCGACGATGACCTCGTTGAACGGGTGATTCTGCCGTGGTGGATAGAAGCCTTCGCGGTTGAGGTGTTCGGCGATTTCACGCTTGGAATGTCCGGTCAGGCGGAGATCGATCAGACGCTGTTTGAGACGATCGTAGTCGCGGAGTTGGGTGTACTCACGAACGGGGCGGCGGATCTCGTGATGGCTTTGGAAGCCGCCGGCCCAGTGGATCGTGACGTCGGTGAATTCCGAGCGACCTTGGACGTTGATGACCACCTGTTGGACGAGCGCGCGGATGACGACTTGCCTGTCTTCGGGCGTGACGTCGTACGGGCCCGCCCACTGCCGGAGGATCTTCAAGCGCCCGGCGATCGGC
>JANNDA010000334.1:0-1895 GCA_031387195.1 Planctomyces sp.
CGACCGCCATTCGCGATCGTTTCCTTGAACACACCGAAGCCACATTCTTTCACGATCTCGCCTAGGTCTTGCAGTTCCATGCCAAAGCGCAGGACAGGCTTGTCGTTCCCAAAACGTTCCATCGCCTCGCGGTGAGTCAGCCGAGTCAGTGGCAGCGGCAATTCCTCGCCGCGAATCTCTTTGAAGAGGTGCGCCATCAGACCGTCGATCGTGGTCAGGATGTCTTCCTGCTCAACGAACGCCATCTCGACGTCGATCTGCGTGAACTCCGGCTGCCGATCAGCACGCAGGTCTTCATCGCGGAAGCAGCGAGCGATCTGCATGTAGCGGTCGTAGCCGGCCATCATGAGCAACTGCTTGTAGAGCTGTGGCGACTGCGGCAAGGCATAAAACTGCCCCGGATGCACGCGGCTGGGGACGAGGTAATCGCGAGCCCCTTCCGGCGTGCTCTTGCCGAGCATCGGGGTTTCGATATCGAGGAATCCCTGTTGGTCGAAGTAATCGCGAACCGCCTTCGTCAGCTTGTGCCGCAGCATCATCGCCTTCTGAAGCTGAGGCCGCCGCAAGTCGATGTAGCGATACTTCAATCGCAACTCTTCATTCGGCAGCGACGAGGAACCCGGCTCAAAGGGAGGGACTCGCGACTTGTTGAACAGTTCCAGCGTCGCGGCCTGCACTTCGACCTGCCCCGTCGCGTGCTTGAGATTTTCAAACCCCTCCCCGCGTGGCGAAACCTTGCCGGTCGCCCCGATCACGAACTCCGACCGCAGTGTCTGAGCGATCTCAAACGCCGCCGCTTGATCCGGCTCAATCACGATCTGAGTGATGCCGTACCGATCACGCAAGTCGATGAAAATCAACCCCCCGTGATCCCGCCGCGAATCAACCCACCCGCACACCGTCACATCTTTGCCAACATCACCAATCCGCAATTCACCGCACGTATGAGTCCGCAACACGATCGACGATCCTTCCGCAGAGGTCAGGCAGGCCAACAAGCTCGCAAGCTGGCTAAAACCCACCGAGAAAACTTTTGTCTCAACCGGCTCCAAAATGGAGGGGGACAAATCGAGGCGGAGGTTAGTTGTTGACCGCCTAGCCCCGCAACGGCGAGTGCCAGGTGCCTTCGCAGGTGAGCACACGACGCACTTTGCGCGAGCCCTGACCGTTCAACGATCCCTCGCCGCTTGGAAACCAGCGACGAGCGAGACTGGTCGCGATAGACTCCTGCCCCATTCACCGCCGATGGCGGAGGGCTTTGCTTCTCGATGAGGATTCTCAGTCGGCCGAAAGGAACCGTGATGAAACTGTCCAATTCTATGTTCGCAGTCCGTTCGATCGCAGCCGTGTTGCTGTTATTGAATTTCATTTCTCAATCACGCTCGGCGGATGACGCGGCCAAGTTCGCGAAATGGGAGAAGGAGATCGCAGCCTTCGAGGCGGCTGATCAAAAGCAGCCACCGCCGAAAGGGGGCATCGTCTTCGTCGGCAGTTCCAGCATCCGCTTGTGGGACGTGAAGAAGTCGTTCCCCGGCCTGCCGGTGATCAATCGCGGCTTCGGCGGTTCGCAGATCGAAGACTCGACGCACTTCGCCGAACGGATTGTGTTTCCCTATGAACCGAGCGCGGTCGTCTTCTACGCCGGTGATAACGACATCGCTTCCGGAAAGTCCGCCGAGACTGTCGCAGCCGATTTCCAGAAGTTTGCGGAAAAAGTACACGGCAAACTCCCGAATGCGAGCCTCTTCTTTATGGCGATCAAGCCTAGCCCGTCGCGGTGGAAGTTCATTGAGACTCAGCGATCGGCCAATCAGCGGATTCGCGCCTACTGCGACGAGAACTGCGATCGACCGACGTATGTGGACATCGTCAAACCGATGCTCGGTGCCGATGGC
>JANNDA010000343.1:0-4086 GCA_031387195.1 Planctomyces sp.
GCCCGAAACGAACTGCGTTGTTGGCTCCGCTGGATGCCACCAAAGCGATGGACTTTGGTTGGTTCGCCATCATCAGCAACGGCATGTTGTGGATTCTGAATGGTTTCCACGGACTCGGATTGCCTTACGGCATCTGCATCATGTTGCTGACCGTGCTGGTCCGTAGTTGCATGTTTCCGATCAGTAAGAAGCAAGCCAACAACGCCAAGAAGATGAAGGAACTGCAGCCGAAGATCGCCGAACTCAAAACCAAATACGGCGACGACAAGCAAAAGATCGCGCAGGGCCAAATGGAGCTCTTCGCGCAGCACGGCTTCAATCCACTGGCCGGCTGCTTGCCGGTGTTCCTGCAACTGCCGATCTTCGTCGGGCTGTATCAAGCCTTGAGCAGTTCAGTCGATTTACGTCGCGCTCCGTTCTTGTGGTTCGACAATCTCGCGGCTCCGGACGCATTGTTGCAACTCCCGATGGTGCTGCCGGTTCTCGGCAATGAGTTCAATCTGCTGCCGATCATCACGACGGGGCTGTTCCTGGCTCAGCAAAAGATGTTCATGCCTCCGCCGACCGACGAGCAAACGCGGATGCAGGCGAAGATGTTTTTCTGGATGACGTTGTTCATGGGCTTCATGTTCTACCACGTTCCTGCGGGCCTCTGCGTCTACTTCATCGCATCGAGTCTCTGGGGTATGGGCGAACGTAAACTGCTCGACTTCGGCGGCGGTTCGACCACAGTCCTCATCACGCCGCCGCCAACACCGCCCAAGAGCGGCAAGCCAACGAAACCCGAAGCTGGCTTTTGGGGCAAGTTGGCCAGTCGCCTCGAAGAAATGGGTGAAATGAAAGACGTCAACGGCATTCCCATTGCCGGCCAGCGCCGCCCCAAAGACAAAGACAAAAAGAAGCCGCGCTGGTAAGTGAACCGGCTCCACAGCAACCTCAGCACAGCCTGATCGCCTCTTGGCGACCGGGCTGTTTTCGTTGAGAACTACATCTCGTGGCAATGCTCCTGCGCGGCACGCGGACTGCGGGTCAGACGAGTGTCCGAAGTGGAGTCCTGCGGAGAGGTCTCCGCCGAAAGAGGGCATTTGAGATACTCAGCCAATTGCCGTCGGTGTTTGGAGCGGAGATGCCGTCACCAGAGCATTGTTAGCAGACTTTGTGGAAATGCGGTCAATGAACCAGTTCGATGCGGGACGGATAGACTCACCACTATCCACCCCTTCGCAAGGCTCTTCGATCGTTATTCGAAGTGCGGCTCACAGGAAAAATTCCCGCAGGTCCGCAATTTCAAAGCGTCTGTGTTGATAGCGACGCGTAGTTCGACTGTATGAATTGCTTGAGGATCGTAACCGGTTCACATATCGAGAGGTTGCGACGATGTCGCTTTTATGGCCGCGCACCGACGAACAACTGTCGGAAAATGGCTTGATGTGACTTTTCCGCGAAACGCGACCGCTCGCGGCCATTTGAGTATCTCGATTTCTTGCGACACCTGAAAAACGCTCGTGAGAGCAACGCTTTTTGTTTCAACCGATTAAGACGATCCTGAAAGTCATACAGTCGAAGTAGTTAATTCACCGAAAATGGATCCAATCGTCGTTAATTCACGAATGCTCCTTGGCACCAGAATCTCCCGTGATTTACCGAAAAAGAACGGCAAAAGTCAGTCATTGAACAACCAAGGAATGCTGACCATCGGGAAGGGCGTGGGAGTAGTGGTCGCTGAGTTCTGAGTTCGCCCGGAGGGATCACCATAATGCCAGCCTGTCGGAGTTATGTGCCGCTTTGGATCGCCGTTGTTCTCGTTGTGGGAGCCGTTGGCTGCGGTTCCACTGCGAGCGATGCTGGACCGAAAGCGAAAGAGTCAAAATTGCCGCCGTCCGCTGCCGAATCGTCGAAGAGGGAGGCGGCTGAGAACATGATGTCGCCCCGGAAGCCAATGGAACTCACGGTGGCGGCGGCGGCTGATTTGAAGTTCGCGCTGGATGAACTCGTCGCAGCATTTCACAAGACTCACCCGGAAATCACGCTGAAGGTGGTCTTCGGATCGTCCGGAAACTTGTTCGCGCAGATTTCCAACGACGCACCGTTTGATCTCTTTCTCGCGGCCGACATTCAGTACGCACGAGATTTGGCCGAGCAAGGTCAAGGTTTGACCGAGACCGTTTTTCCGTATGCGTTGGGACATCTCGTCGTCTGGGTGCCCATGACATCGGAACTGGATTTGGAGGAACTCGGCATTCAAGTGCTCTTGGATGTACGGGTGAAGAAGGTGGCGATCGCGAATCCGAAACACGCTCCGTATGGGCGAGCGGCGGAAGCCGCGTTGAAAAACTTGGGACTTTACGAGCAAGTCAGTCGGCGGTTGGTGCTGGGCGAGAATATCGCGCAGACGACTCAGTTCGTGGAAAGTGGAGCGGCGGATGTCGGCATCATCGCGCTGTCGCTGGCGCTGGCTCCGGCGATGAAGGCGAAGGGCCGCTTCTGGCAAATCCCCAGCGAGGCTTACCCACCGTTGTTGCAAGGCGGGATCATTCTGAAACGCTGTCAGGATCGCGAGGCGGCAGACGAGTTCAAGGCTTACTTGATCGGCGAAGAGGGTCGGAACACACTCCGGAGGTACGGCTTCGGCCTACCGGGGGAGTGATTTTTTCGTGGAGCACGATTTCATCGTGCTCATGTTGAGGCACGTTGAAAACGTGCCCCACTTTTTTCAAGAGGCGTATCTCGCGTGGATTGGATTGCCTTGTGGCTCACCTTGCGAGTGGCGTTCTGCTCGACCGCTATTTTGTTTTTGATCGGTGTGCCGCTGGCCTATTGGTTGGCGACGACTCGCTGGCGTGGGCGATTCGTGATTGAAGCGATCGTTGCGTTACCGCTCGTGCTGCCGCCGACTGTGTTGGGATTTTATTTGCTGATCGCGTTGGGACCGAACAGCCCGCTGGGCCGCTGGTGCTTATCGATCACGGGAGAGCGCCTGCCGTTTTCCTTCGCGGGAATTCTGATTGGGTCGGTGCTCTGCAATCTGCCGTTTGCGGTCAGGCCGTTTGCAGCGGGCTTCGCGGGAGTGAATCGGCGACTCGTGGAAGCGTCGTGGTGTTTGGGTGTGTCCAAACGCGCGACGTTCTTTCGTGTCATGCTGCCGCTGGCTTGGCCGGGGATTCTGACGGGGCTCGTGCTGGCGTTCACTCACAGTGTGGGTGAGTTCGGTGTGGTGTTGATGGTGGGAGGCAACATTCCCGGCGTCACGCGCACGCTGTCGATTTCGATTTACGACAACGTGCAGGCGATGGATTACGCCGCCGCGAGCCAAACGGCGTTGCTGTTGGTTGTGTTCGCGTTTGCGATGCTGTGCCTCTTGCAGGCTTGGGGCCGACGGGAGTGGTCATGACTCGCGAACTGCTGGCTCAATTCGAGACGCGGTATCCATCGGGAGCGACGGTTCATGGCGAGCTGCGACTGCCGCTGGACCAGTTCTCGATCACGGTGTTGTTCGGCCCGTCGGGCTGCGGCAAGACGACGATCCTCCGCTGTCTCGCGGGTCTGCAACGACCGCTACGCGGAATCATTCGACTCGGTTCCGAAACGTGGTTTGATGCGGACGCGAAGATTTGTCGTTCGCCGCAAGAGCGCGACATCGGGTTTCTGTTTCAGGACTACGCACTCTTTCCGCACCTGACTGTCGTCCAAAACATCGGCTACGGTCTGAGCCACTTGGCCGCCGCGCCACGTCAGCAGCGAATTGATGAGATGCTGAGTGCTTTGAACCTTTGTGGCATGGAAGCTCGGTATCCGCATCAGATCTCCGGCGGACAACAGCAGCGAGTGGCACTGGCTCGCGTGCTGGCTCGGCGGCCAAGATTGCTGTTGTTGGACGAACCGCTCTCGGCGATCGACAACTCGATGCGCGAACAACTGCGAATCGAACTGCGTCGCGTGCTGACCGAGTTCGGTATTCCGGTCGTGCTGGTGACTCACGATCCGCTGGAGGCTCAGCAACTTGCTCACCGCGTCGTCGTGCTCCACGACGGGCGAATGATCAAAGCTGGCACGTTTGACGAAGTTCTCGCGCACGCCGAGGGCGGG
>JANNDA010000267.1:0-5199 GCA_031387195.1 Planctomyces sp.
GCGAGATCGCGACCTACATTGCCTACTACAACAACTCCCGCCGCCACTCGTCCCTTGAGTACCTTATCCCCACAGAATTCGAAGTAAACATGCGTGCCAAAAATAGTGACTCACACTGTCCGTGAAATGCCGAGCACCTCAAGGAATTCAAACGGCGAACAGGTCCAAATAGGCTCGCCGCAGTCCGTCTGATTTTTTGTCGCACATTTTTTGTCAACAATTCAGAAAGAGCTGACAAAAAGATGTCGGACAAAAAGATGGTTTTGAGGCCAGGACGGCGTAACAGTGCCCGCCCTATCGGGACGTTGAATTCAATTTGCCACTCGGAGTCGCGTCCCCATTGGCTTGTGATGACCGAGTGACAAACCTGTCACCAATAGAATCAGAATTATGGGCCGCGTTCTGTAACGCTGATAGTCCTGCCGCTGACTGCGAGTAACTTCGTTACCATGTTGGTACGTTTCTGGCAGAGCGGCACTGTGGTGTTGGGCCAGACGATCACGACTCTCTGCGGAGACAGACGTTATTCGTACCATGAAATACCTGCATCGTGTGCCGGATATTCATTGTAAGAATAACATGGCCTTACAACCTCTTCGGCTTGATCAGAGCCGCGAACGAACGGGCTATCGGAGTCGCCGTCAGCAACAACTCCGTCAACGAGATCGCTTCGATTCCATCAGCCAGCGGATATCGCCGCTCGCCGGGATAGACCACAAACAGATGCTCCAGTTTCAGGTCACTCTTCGCCGTCCGCATTGACGGCGTCAACTTTGGCGCGTCACTGCGTTTGCATTCGACACCCAGACGACGACCGTTCTTGAACAGCACCAAGTCGATCTCCGCGCCGTTGTGGGTTGCCCAGTAATAAGCCTCGTCCGGCTGCAACGCCTTGAGGATTTCTTCGACCGCATAGCCTTCCCACGAAGCACCCACTTTGGGGTGCAGTTCCAGATCGCGCCGGTTGGTGATGCCCAGCAACGCATGCAGAAGGCCACTGTCTCGGATGTAAATCTTCGGTGCTTTGACCTGCCGCTTGCCGAGATTCTCGAACCACGGCGGCAACTGCCGCACCATAAAAACGCCGGTCATCAAATCCAGATAACGCCGCACCGTCGTCTCGTTGACCGACAGTGCCCGCGCAAGTTCGGCACCATTCCAAATCTGCCCGTGATAGTGAGCCAGCATGTTCCAGAACCGCCGCATTGTCGTGGCCGGAATCTGAATGCCAAGCTGCGGAAGATCCCGTTCCAGAAACGTCTGCAAGAATTGACGCCGCCACACCAACGAATCGGCTTCCTTTCGTGCCGTGAACGACAACGGAAAGCCGCCACGCAACCAGTGCCGATCCTGAGTCTTCTCGCCTACATCGGTCAAACGAAAGCCTTCGAGTGGCAGTAACTCGACTCGTCCCGCAAGCGTCTCGGAGGATTGTCTGAGTAGCTCCGGTGAGGCGCTGCCTAGAATCAGAAATCGAGCCGGCAGTGGCTTGCGATCGGCGAGGACTCGCAGCAACGGAAACAGGTCCGGCCGACGTTGCACTTCGTCAATGACGACCAGCCCCTTGAGCGGCTTCAGCGCCGTGGCCGGTTCATCCAACCGAGCCAAACTCGCGGGGTCTTCGAGATCGAAATAATTGAGCGAGTCCGGCGACACAAACCCGCGTGCCAGAGTTGTCTTCCCGCACTGCCGAGGCCCCAACAACACGACGACACGACTTCGCTTCAGGGCAGTCTGAACCAACTGAGTATCAATGGTGCGAGTAATCATGGTCAGTTTCTATACCATGAAAATCCTGCATGCAATGCAGGATTTTCATGGTACGCAAAACATCTCGCGAACGACGCGTTCTGCAAATCGGCTCAGTAACCCGAAGTGTCAGTGAGGGCGGTCGCTATTCGTGACGACAAATCCATCGCGTTGTGAAGCGACCACCCTCGCTGACACTTCGGGTTATTTACTTCCGTGGGTCAACCGCGCGGTTGAACTCGGAGCCCCGTTCCGACAAAGTGACCGTTGATCGGCGGACAGCAGCATGGCCACGAGAAAGAGGCTTCAATGAGTCGTTATGGGCAAATTCTGTTGATCGTCGTGTTGCCGTGGACCGGGACCGCCTTGCGAGCGGCTGATGATCAACTTACGACGGACAGCGCCGGGATTAAGGGCGTGGCGCAGTCATTCCTCAATGCACATTGCCTCCGCTGTCACGGGGCGGAGAAGGTCGAGGGCGATTTGCGGCTCGACCAGTTGAATGACGACCTCTCGAAGCCGACGACGTTTGAGCGCTGGCGAGAGATTGTCTCGCGACTGCAATCGGGTGAGATGCCGCCGAAGAAGGAGCCGCGTCCGCAGCCGGAGCAGGTGGCGGACCTCGTGAAACAGCTATCGATTCGGTTGGATGAGGCGGCGGCCAAGCAGCGTGTGGAGGGGCGTGTGGTGCTGCGGCGGCTCAATCGGGTCGAGTATGAAAACACTGTTCACGATCTCTTCGATGTCGATGTCGCGGTGAAGGAGATGTTGCCGGAGGACGCCATCGCACAGGGGTTCGACAACGTTGGGGCGGCACTCAACATCTCGCCGGTGTTGATCGAGCGGTATCTCGAAGCGGCGGATGCGGTGCTCAACGCGGCCGTCGTGCCGGTTCACAAACTGGAGAGCAAGTCGGAGCGGTTTGATCTTTACGACTCGCTACCCAAGTGGTTCTTGGCAGGTGCTTGGAAGCGGGATGACGGTGTGATCCTCTTCCGCAACAGCGGCGATTCTGCGAGTGACTTGCGGCAGTTCAAAGCTCCGGCACCGGGACGTTATCGCTTTCGCTTCGCGGCCTCGGCACACAACTCGGAGACGCCGTTGCCAATGGCCGCGCTGCTGGGCAACTTTGTCGTGAGTGGCAACTACTCGCGCCACCTCGGCTACTTCGACGCGCCACCTGGAAAGCCTGCGGTCATTGAGTTTGAGGAGCGGCTCGGTGCGAAGAACGACACCATCAAAGTGACGCCGGTCGCGCTGCCGTTTGTCTATCTGAAGCAGGAGACGATGGCGGAGTATCCGGGTCCGGGGTTGAAGATTCATTGGATGGAAGTGGAAGGTCCATTCCCCGAAGCCTGGCCAACCGAAAGTTATCGACGTGTCTTCGGAGATACCGATCCAAAGCGAGGCACGCTGGCGGATGCTGAGAAGTTGCTCCGCGAGCTGCTTCCCAAAGCCTTTCGTCGTCCAGTGATTGAAGGTGAAGAGAAACCATTTGTCACGCTCGTGGCACTGTCGCTGGAGATGGGCCAGCCGTTTGAGGCATCGTTGCGAGCGGGCATCAAGGCGGTGCTGACTTCTCCGAAGTTTCTTTACTTTCGCGAAGACCGCGTTGGGAGCGGGTCTCCTGACTCGGCCGTGCTCGACGACCATGCACTCGCGTCACGGCTGTCGTATTTCCTGTGGAGCACGATGCCGGACGAGACGCTGTTCGCACTCGCTCGGAGCGGCGAGTTGCACAAGCCCGATGTGCTGCACGCTCAGGTCGAGCGAATGCTTCAGCACCCCAAAGCCAAAGCATTCACGGAGAACTTCACCGGCCAATGGCTCAGTCTGCGGGACATCAACGCGACCACTCCCGACAAGATGCTGTATCCGGAATTCGAAGAATCGTTGTTGTGGTCGTCGGTGCGTGAGACGCATCTCTTCTTTGACGAGTTACTGAAGGAAGACCTGAGTGTGCGGAACTTCGTGGACTCGGAGTTCGCGATGCTCAATGGTCGGTTGGCGAAACACTACGGCATCCCGGACGTGCATGGCGTCGCGTTCCGCAAAGTCGCCCTCAAGCCGGAGCATCACCGCGGCGGCATCCTCACTCACGCCAGCGTGCTCAAGGTCACGGCCAACGGAACATCAACCTCACCGGTCATTCGCGGTGTGTGGGTGTTGGACCGCATCATGGGCAAGCCCGTGCCTCCTCCTCCACCAAACGTCCCTGCCGTCGAACCGGACATTCGCGGCGCGACGACCATCCGCGAACAGCTCGCCAAACATCGTGCGACGGAGAACTGCGCCGGCTGCCATTCGCGGATCGATCCACCGGGCTTCGCGCTGGAGAACTACGACGTCATCGGAGGCTGGCGTGATCGCTACCGCGTCGTCGCCGAGCGAAAAGACTGGGTCAACAATCGAGTTGGTCCGCTGGCGAAGTACCTCGCGGCCTATCAATACGGTTTAGGCCGCGCGGTCGAAGCCGGAGATGCTCTCCCCGACGGTCGGCCGTTCGCCGACATCGCCGAATTTAAGAAACTGCTGCTCACCCACCCGGAGCAGATCGCGCGCTGCTTGACCGAGAAGCTCGTGACCTACGCGACCGGCCATCCCGTCGGTTTCAGCGATCATGCCGCGGTGATTCAAATTGTGGCGGAGGCGAAGAAGTTAGATTACGGACTTCGTTCGTTGGTCCACGCGGTCGTCGCAAGTGAGTTGTTCCAAAGCAAATGAGTCAGGTATGAATTGATGAGGCATGACGTTTTTTATCCGCAGTTCGGCTTTGCCATACGCAGGAAAAACGCAATTGCCTGCGGATGGCAAAGCCGAACTGCGGATGAAGAAACAGAGCGAGATTGCTGTCAGGACATTGATGAAGCTCGTCCGGCAACTAAAGTCAAAGGCCAAGCATGAAAAACAAACACCCAAACCGTCGTGCCTTTCTTCGAACCGCCGGTGTCACGTTGACGTTGCCATTACTTGAGGCAATGAAGTCATCGCGTGCGAAAGCGGCCGCTACAACCGAGCCACCTCGGCGAATGATCTGCATCAACACGACGCTCGGCCTGCACACGCCGAATTTGTTTCCAGCTCAAGCCGGGCGCGAGTACGAACTCACGCCCTATCTCGAACCGATCCAAGAATTCCGCAACGACTTCACGGTCTTCTCTGGCCTGTCGCATCCTGAAGTCGATGGCGGGCATCCGGCGGAATTGTGTTATCTCACTTCTGCTCCGCATCCGCGCGCGGACAACTTCAAGAACACGATCTCGCTCGACCAATACGCCATTGAGCGGCTCGTACCCGACACCCGATTCAGTTCATTGGTGCTGGCCTCGTCGTCGAGTCGCGGGCTGTCGTGTACCCGCAGCGGCGTGCCGATTCCCGCCGAGGAGCGGCCCTCGCGCGTCTTCAAGAACATGTTCGTGGCGGGAACGCCGACCGAGGTCAACGCGCAGG
>JANNDA010000404.1:0-14919 GCA_031387195.1 Planctomyces sp.
TATGAAGTTGAATTCGTGACGTTGGACGGTCGCACCGCGGCTGTCGTGACTCTGGAAGCAGACCAAGTGCGGCCAGTCAACAAGCGTGAAATCACCCATGCTCGTGAGTTGTCCGTCGCCTGATGTCTCCGAGACGGGTACACGACTCGCGATGGGAACTGGCCAGTCCGAGGCCAGAATGGTTTCAAGACGGCTACCTTGAACGATTCCGCCGCCGGATTTTTCTGAGGTCTTGAGAGGGAGACTGAACATGATTGCAGAACTTGAACACGACGAAGAGCTACAGGCATTGATGGTCAAGCCCTTCACGCCGGGCGCGTATTACGACGACGATGGGGACTGCATTGAATTCCTGGCGGAGAACTCCGCGTTCAATGCTCGTCGCCTGGACGATTGGGTGACGGTGTATCTGGCCGAAGACGATGGGCGGCTCGTCGGCTGCCTCATCAAGCGCGTGCAACGAATGCTTCGTGAGAAGCCGGCTTTGCAAGAGATCGTCATTCGGCAAGACAACCTGATGCGACTGGATTACTTCTTCGTCGTCGCCGCCGCGCAGAGTCAGGACCGCGAACTCGTTCACGTCTACAACGAACTGAAACGAGCGACGGACGGAATTGAAGTGGCGTTGCCCTGCGCCGTCTGACGGACGCTTGGTTCCGAGATTTGTCAGCCGGCCTCGTGCCGGCTTTTTCTTTTGGCGGGAAGACGCTGCAACCGGACCAGCCGAACCGGGCCTACGACATCTTGGCGCAATAGTTCGACTGCGGTCCTGACGGTCAAACGGACGGCTGGGGATTGAAGATTTTTCCCGCCTAGAAAAGCGAAAAGCCCTGGTGTTCACCGAGGCCCAACGCCGACCGGGTATTCCCAGTCCCATTGGGCCGAATGTCGGCCGGATTGGAGCCGGAGTCAAGACGCAAGGCGACAGTTCGAAAACTGTCGGTTCTGTCGGTTCCATCGGTCCCCAGCGGAGCCTCATCGACTAGCAGTGGTTTGTGACTATTCCGTGACCTCTATCGCCGACAAAAAACTGTCAGTCAAAACTTGGTCATCACCACCGATTAACGGAGGCCCGCGTCTTTCAAAAGTTGCACGGCCCATTCGGCGTCAGGTCCGGACAGCGGGGGAATCGGATCGCGTGTGTAATCCAAGTCTTCGTAGCCGCCGTTGATGTAGGTCATGTTGACCAGCGTTTGCAGATTGAGCTGCACGTCAGCGTCGCCAAGCCGGAGTGGAATCCGAATGCTTGGTAGCGGCAACCGCAGCGACACCGGATAAACCTCCGCCTTTGTCGGTTGCCGCGCGTTGACCACGCAAATGCGATACGGCTCGCGGTGCGATTTCGGAACGGATTGCAGAGGGACCGACAGCACCCAAGGACCGCCCCGCAACAGGTCAATCTCCACCAGATGGACGCCCCCCTCCAGCATCTGTTCTTGCTTGCGAAGGTACGTCTGGCGTCCGTGATTCTTGTTTGTCGGGCTTAGGAATTCGATGGATGTCACGATCCGATGTCCCGTCCGTGTATCGACAATTTGCACGGAGCGGCCCGTTTCCGGTTCGATTTCACGAGTCACGATCAACGGCTCTGTGAATGCTTCCGTTGTACTGGCGACCGCCGTGGCGACTCCCCCGGACTCAAACGACCCCGGACGCTCCAGCACTCGCACATCGGGTGAATAACGGCTTTTATCACTCGCATCGAAGTCGTCCTCGACCGTCACATACTCTTCCACGCGCGCTCGTAATCCGGCCGGCAGGCTCGGTTGCAACACGTCTGACGCATACGTCGTCAGCCGGGTATGCACGTCGCCCCAGGATTCTTCGAGCCACGGGTTCATTCCGGGAAATGGATTCGGCTTCATCGGTGCTTACCTCAGACATATCGACGTTCGTCGTGATTTGCGGCGTCATCTTATCTTGCCCGTGGCGTGTTTGGACACAGTTGCGTCCAAGCTGACAAACGAAATATGTATCGAACGGCTGCGGTCTTTGTCATCGCGGGAGCATGGTGACACAATTGGGAGGGTCTTCCCATGACTCATTCAACGCACCTCCCCAAGATGCCCAGCGTGATTGATCTGGACACGGTCTGATTGGGCACGTTGTCTTCCAACCGCTTTCTTATTTTTGCAAACAGTCGTGCAAGAAAGTCGCGACTGCGGAGTACCTGGCATGTCGGTACCGAGTGACGGTGATTTGCGGACTCGTGGGACGCTGTTGTTGCGGCTGCGGCAGTTGGATGACCGCGAAGCCTGGGGTGAGTTCGTCGAGCAATACACTCCGCGAATTTTTGCGTGGTGTCGTCGGCATCGGTTGCAGGATTCCGACGCGGCGGACGTGACGCAAGAAGTGTTGGGGAAGTTGGTGAAGGCGATTCGCTCGTTTGAGTACGACGCTTCGCGCGGGAGTTTTCGAGGTTGGCTGAAAACGGTCACAAACAATGCGGTGCGAGATTTTTTGCACGACATGGCTCGTCCCGGTCGAGGTTCTGGTGACTCGCAGATCTGTGAGTTGTTGACGGCGTTGCAGGCTCCCGAAGCGATCAGCGAGTTGACGGCGACTTTGGAAGAAGAGGCCGAACGTGAGTTGCTGCGCGAAGCGGAGGCTCGTGTGCAATTGCGAGTGAAACCCAATACCTGGAAGGCGTATCAATTGACCGCGGTCGCCAACGTGGCGGCGGCGGACGCGGCGATGCAATTGGAAATGCCGGTGGCAGAGGTTTACGTCTCGAAGTCGCGCGTGCTGAAACTGCTGCGTGCGGAAGCCGAACGGCTCGGCGGCGAGTCCTGACGCGAATGGCGACAAAGAGCGATTGTGATTTCATGCCTGACTGTCCGATTGACGAATTGTTGGCACGTTGGCTCGACGAGGCATTGGACTCGGTCGATCAGGAGTCTGTTGCGCGGCATGTGTCGGGTTGCTCGATGTGTCAGCGGCGATTGGACGGGCTGACGGCGATGACTCAGGCGGCGGTGCCTGAATCACGCGGCTCGGCGGACTCGAGTTTGCTGTCGTTGATGAATCAGTTGCGTCAGCATCCGCCGGGTGATTGGACACTGCCGGATGACGGGACGTCGGCGAGTTCCGTGATCTTCTCTGGCTCGATCTCTGACACGGCACCGCTGGGGTGGTTGAACTCGTATCAGATTTTGCGGGAGCTGGGTTCCGGTGTGACGGGGCAAGTCTTCGAGGCACGGGATAGTCGGCTCGGTCGGTTGGTCGCGATTAAGGTGCTGCGTCCGCAGTTGGCGAGCCAGGCGTTGGCTCGTGCTCGGTTTGAACGTGAAGCGCGAGCGGTCGCGACGATCGAAGATCAACACATCGTGCGCGTGTTTGAAGTCGGTACGAACGAATCCGGCGTGCCGTTCATGGTGATGGAGTTTGTCGCTGGCGAATCGCTGGATGTTCGACTGCGGCGCGAGCGACTTTTGGCTCCGTCTGTCGCGGCGGAGATTGTTCGGCAGGTGGGTGAAGGCTTGGAGGCCGCTCATCAACGGCAGATTGTGCATCGCGACATCAAGCCGTCGAACGTCTTGTTGGATGCGGAGCGCGGGAACGCGAAGCTCGCGGACTTCGGCTTGGCTCGCGTCGTGGAATCGACTGAATCGCTGACTCAAGAAGGATTGATCGCGGGGACGCCGGCTTACATGAGCCCTGAACAAATTCAGCGACCGTCGGACGTGGATGCTCGTAGCGACGTGTATAGTTTGGGGGTGATGTTGTACGAGACGCTGACGGGCGAGCGGCCGTTTCGCGGCGTGATGCGAATGATCTTGTTCCAAGCGTTGCATGAAGACCCGGTTCCGCCGCGTCGATTGAACGATCGCATTCCGCGCGATCTCGAAACAATCTGTCTGAAGGCGATGTCGCGTGAACCCGCTCGGAGATATGCGTCGGCCGCAGAGTTCGTTGCCGATTTGCAGCGGTTTCTCGCAGGGCAGCCGGTGCTGGCTCGGCCGCTTGGAGCGTTCGCGAAGACGTGGCGGTGGTGTCGCCGGAATCCGAAGCTCGCGCTGTTGAACGGCGTGGTCGCGACAGTGCTCATTGCCGGTGCGGTGGATTTAGCGGGGAACTTGATCCCGGCCAATTCGCTACGGCATGAAGGCCAGTTAATGCGGCAAGAGGTCGAGCAATGGAAGCAGCAATCGGAGAAGCAGCGGCGACTGATCGAACAACTCGCCCAGTTGCTGGTCTTCGACGCTCAAGATGCACTGGCTGAAAAATCGTCGTCCTTGCTTGAGACTCGTCGAGCGTTACTCAATGCGGCGATCGAGAGTCTGTCGGTCACCGGAGCCGACAACGACGAGATGGCTCGGCAGACGGTGGCGGTTGCACACAATCGGTTGGGCGATTTGGCTTGGCGGGAAAGCGATTGGGACAGCGCCGAACGAAGTTATCGTGCGGCGTTGGAGCTGATCGAGGTCACGCATTCGGAATCGTCATCGGAGCGGTTGGTGTTGTTGGCCGAGACGTTATCGAACCTCGGTGAAGCCGTTTGCCAACGGAAGGCATTTGATGAGTCTCACAGTCTGTTGAGCCGCGCGCGGCAGATCGCCAGTGATCTCGCGACGAGCCTGACGAAGCTCGCGTCAGACCAGCCGCTGAAGTTTGCTGGCTGGGAATTAGTGGCTCGTTGCGATCGCGGATTACTGGAGGTCGCACGGTTGAACGGAGCGAGCAGCGCGGAGGTTTTGGCCTGTCGTCTTCGCCGGATCGAAGTGCTCGGTGGCTTGGCGCGTGACGCGCATGATCGAGCAAAGTGGCGGCACGAACTGGCGCTCGATCTTCTGAAACTCGCGGATCAGGAATGGCAACTTGATCGTCAAGCGGACGCGGTGCGTGATGCTCAGCGAGGTTGGGAGGCGTTGCCGATGGAGCTGGATAGCGGCGAATCGCCGTCGATCATTCGCGAACGTATTTCCGTCGCGGGGCGGTTGTCGAATTATCTGATCGAGACGAGATCGTTTCCACTGGCTCGTCCGATCCTGGAACATGGTCTCGCTTGGAACCGGTCGTTACTGGAGCGGTCAGTCGCCGAATTCTTTGACCAACAATCGCTCATCCGATTGGAACGCAATCTCGCCTACGTCGAGACTCAGGTTGGCGAGCCCGAAGCGGCTCGACGAAGGCTGACTGAGTTAAGTGCATTGCTGACTCAATTGCTGACGGATCGTCGCTTCGCTCAGCAATCTGACTCGGTGGATTGGGCAACGCAGCAACAACAAGAAGTGCGGAGCTTGCTCAAGGCCAAATGATGGAGTCTTCCCGACTCATATTTCTCTGACTCTCATTTCTATGACTGAATAGTTGGCGTTTCATTGGATCTGAGATGTCAGAGGAATGGGAATCAGAGGAATAAGGGGGAGTAAACTCGGTGACAACTTTGGAAACTCACCGTGTGGAAAGCCGGAAGGTTTTCGGCGGCACAAGAATGTGAGCAACTCTGTCGGCCAATGAACGACAACGATGTGCCTGCTGCACATTGCCGAAACCTTTTGAACCTGTCGCTTCAAATCGAAGAGGCAACGTTGAGTTGTGAATTAGACTTCGATACGTAGGTCCGCCTTTCAGTGGGGCAGAACTGAGTTTCAAGTGATGAGGTGAAATGATGAATCTGTCACGAACTTTGTCTGCATGTTTCGGAGTCCGGTCGGTCGGCGAGCGTCGTGCGGGTGGTCGCTCGATGCGGAGCCTCGAACAACTGGAACTCCGGCTGAATTTGTCGGCAGTGTTGGTTGTTGAGACGGCAGATTCTTATTGGTTGATCGAAGAGCCGAACTTTGGATTGCCGTTGGCGGATGCCTCGGATGCGGTGACGGACGCGAGTGACTGCAACGATTGGTACTTTGGCTGGAATCAGTCAGCCTACGACGAGACCGGTTCGAGTTTTTTAGCAGACGATGAAACGTTGGCGAGCTTGCTGTCGGCGGTTTCTACCGACACGGTTCTGACGGACGCTGAGTCGCAGCAGATGAGTGACATGCTTTCCGAACTGTTGGTCTATGGGGACTTCGCTCCGAAAGACATTTGGTCAATCTCGCTGGTCTCAAATTCGACGATCGACGAATTGGAGACTTCGGGTTATTTCGACGACAGCTTCGAGCCGGATTCGTTATTCGCCAACGATTTCTTCAGCAGCGACTCCGAAAGTTTCAGTACCGCCGACAACAACGAGTCAACATCGTCGGACGCTAGCGAATTGGAGGTCACGGCCAATCGCAATGACTCGCTTTCAACGAGCGACGAGTCCGAGAGCGTGCTGACCGGCGCAGCGGGATCGGATGTCATCGTCGCTCCACGCTTCGAGCCGGTTGATCAACAGGGCGTTTCGTCTGAGTTCAATTCACCGGCAAACGCCACGACATCATCAAAGGGACTCGCCGATCGCGCGACGCTTTCTCTGCCGACGGAACTTGCCAACTTGGTCCAGCGCGATCGTTCGCAGAATCTCAACACTGTTACCTCGGCATCGGACATGATCGCGACGCCCGCGAATTGTCACCAACATCCACGAGCCGGCAAAAATGCCGCTGCGAATGTTGAGGCCGACAAACTCAACGTCGATCAGTTGTTTGCTCGATTCCAGTCCGAAACCTTGGAGCTGACGTCGTTGAGCGGCGCGGTTCACTATTTCAAAGCCGTTCGTGGAGTCGCCAGTTCGGATGATGCCGCGTCAGGCGATGTGATCGGAGAAAACTCCGGTTGGTCATACGCCCAAATGGCCTCGCTCGTCGGCACGATCAGCCTGACATTGGCAAGCTGGCATCAACGTACCGACCGCGATCGCTCCGAAGACGCCGTTCTGTTGAAGAACCGCCCGCTCCGTAAAGAGGCGGCCGCCTGCTGAGTTATCCGAGAAGTCGCTTGTCGCCGTTTCTTGAATCTCCGAGCACCGTTGTCTGATTTTTGCCGATTTGTGTGCAAGAACCTTTCGAATGGCGCGTACCAACAGGTGACACGAGCGAGCGGTTTCGCTCGTGAGAATTCAAACCTGTTGGGAGACGATCATCATGTTGCGGCACTCATTCGGCATGGCGTTGTTGGGACAGTTCCGGAACCGAGCAGCTCGGCGAGCGGCAGAGCGGCGGCATTGCGGAGTTCATACCGAAGTTTTGGAATCGCGTGTCGTAATGTCGGCGACAGATCTCGCTCATGTTGCGACGGTGCAGAGTCAAATCGGCGCGACTCCCAGAATCATCAACGGAACTCAGACTTCGGATTATCCGGCGGTCGGTTTGATTGGCGATACGTCGGACCATTTTTGTTCGGGGACGCTGATTGCTTCGCAGTATGCGCTGACTGCCGCGCACTGTGCCGAGGGCGTTGCTGATACGGCAGGGACATTCACGGTCGGCGGTGTCACCTATCGCACGGAGAAAGTCTTCGTGCATTCGAACTACAACGGCAACGCGATCGGCAGTGATTCGGCGAATGACATCGCGATCTACAAACTCAGTGAGCCGGTCGTGGGGATCGCGCCGGTGCCAATCTTTCGTGGAACTCCGCAGGTTGGCCAATTGCTGACGTTGGTCGGCTTCGGCGGCGGCGGCACCGGGAATACGGGATCAAACGGCGACTTTGGCATCAAGCGAGTCGGCACAACTCCGATCGATCAAGTCACGCCGAAGCTGATTGCCTGGGACTTCGATAACAACACGGAAAGCAACACCGCTCCCGGCGATTCCGGAGGTCCGGCGTTCGTCACCGTTGGCGGTGTGAAGTACGTCGCGGGAGTCACATCAGGCGGCGATGCCGCCAACGCGGGGATTGGCGATCACTCGTTCGATACGCGAGTCGATGCCTTTGCCGCGTGGATCGACTCGATCGTGGGAACAACGAATAACAATCTGCCGACGATCAGCATTGCCGCGACCGACGCAACCGCTGCGGAGAAGCTGGCAGGACAAACTGCTGATTCAGGAACATTCACGATCACACGCACCGGCGCGACGACCGATCCGTTGAGCGTCACGTTGACGGTCGCCGGTTCCGCCACAAATGGCTCGGACTATCAACGGCTGCCGACGACGGTGACGATTCCCGCCGGTCAGACTTCAACAGCGCTGACCGTCGCACCGATCGACGATACTGCGAGCGAATCGAACGAGTCGGTGATCGTCACGCTGTCGAATTCCAACAGCTACAACGTCGATGCCACGAAGTCGAACGGCACCGTCACGATTCAGGACAACGATCGCGTGCTCCCCGTGGTGAGTATCCGCGCGAACGATGCGATCGCCGCCGAAACGCTCCGAAACCAAACGGCAAACCGTGGACAATTCACTGTGACTCGCACCGGCCCGACAACATCTTCACTGACGGTGACATTGTCCGCCGGGGGCAGCGCGACCAACGGCTCAGATTACACACGTTTGGGCAACACGGTCACGATCCCGGCCGGACGAGCGTCGGTCGTCATCAACATCAACCCGATCGACGATACGCTGTCCGAAGGAACCGAGACCGTTGATCTGACGCTGAGTGCTGGCTCAACCTATTCAGTGGACACCGTGAAAGACTTCGCCACAGTCAACATCAATGACAACGAAACCGGAGCTAGAACGAACGACAATTTCGCCAACCGCACCATGATCAACGGCTCGAACGTGACCGTCACCGGCGACAACCGCAGCGCGACTTCCGAAAGCGGCGATCCGAATGTCGCCAGTGTCTCCGGCGGAAAGTCGGTCTGGTGGACATGGACCGCAACCGCCAACGGCTCCGTCACCCTTTCGACGGCGGGCAGCAGTTTTGACACAACACTGGGTGTCTACACCGGAAGTTCGCTCGCCAGTTTACAACTCGCCGCCGACAACGATGACGAAGACTATGATGTCGGCATCTTCACGAGCCGAGTGAGTTTCAACGCCACCACCGGCACCACGTATCAGATTCTCGTCAACGGCTACGGCAGCGAAGCCGGAACGATTCAGTTGAGCCTGTCGCAAGCCGCCACAACCTTCGCCGCGAAATCCGCGTCTCAGGCCAACGTTGGGCGAACCGTTGCCAATCAGATCGACAGCCTGTTCGCCAACCCGAACCGCTGGAACTGGAACTGATTTCAAATTTGATTCACGGCCAAATTTGATTCTCGACTAAGGCTCAGGGGACACCCTGAGCCTTGGTCGTTGTGCGGTAACAAAACTCCCGCCCTCTCGTCATTATTGCTTCGCGTGAGCAAACACATGTTGCAACGCGGCAAGCACATCGAGTCGCCAGTAACTCCGATTCGTCGTCACATCAACCACGAGTGTTCCGGTCTTTTGCAGGATCGCCAGCATCGCTTCGGGTAGGTTCTTACCGTCCGCTTTCCAGTCGTACTCGGTCTTGTCGATCGCTTCACGCAGCAGCATGACCGCACCGCATACGATCGCGTTGGAGGAACTCGTCGCGGCGGCGGGAACCAAGAGATCCACCTTGTCGTGGCGGTCTTGTGTGACCACATCTTTTCCGGGGCTCACCGCGCCGATGGCGAAACAGTTCGGTTGGCAAGATGGCCAGGAGATGCCGTTCGTGAACCCGTGATTGCCCGTCGGAGCGCTGACCCAGATGCCAAGTTTGCGAAGCTCGGCCAACTTGTCGTCGATCTCTGTCGCGACCGGTTTGTCGTGGGCTTGATCATCCACCGGAGCCAGATTGACGGTCGTGATGCGGTACTTCGCGTGATTGTCGATGACCCACTGCAACCCGGCCGCAAGAGTGCGACTGTCGGCCACTTTGCAGTGACAGCATTCGAGACCTCGAATGACCGCGACTTGATTGTTGTATGCGACGCCCCACTTCCCCTGGAAATTGAGCGACGAGGGAATGCCGATCGTCGATCCGTGATAGCCGCGTCCCTCGTGCTTGGGATCGTCATCACCGTCGATGCTGTCGTAAGAGACGAGCACCTTGGGCCGGCCATCAACGGGCGTGGACCATTCCGGCATCGACAACTTGCAGCCGTCATCGACCAGCGCCAACGTCTGTCCGCGACCGAACGTCAACACGTCGGCATACGCCTTCCACGCCTCAGTCACTCGCGCGTGTCCGAAAGACACGGGTTCGACTGGCTCACCGGCAAGCAGAGTTGCCGCTGCCGCAAGTTGAACAACCAAGAACAGTAAGCAGACTGCAACAACAGAGATCATCGCACGGCGTGGCAGGATCATGTTGGACCTCAGTTCGACATTGGCCTGGCTGACCAGCACCGTGATCGCCGAAGGCGATGGTTTTCTGCAAGACTGTGGCGTTACGAGGTTGTGAACTTTCGTGGGATTAGCTTCCAGCTTGTCACCTTCAAAAGCAGTTCCGACAAGCTGGAAGCTTATCCTACGTAAATCCTCGCTGACCTACTTCTCACCACAGTTCGCGGCAGGCGACTTCGGAAGGTCCAACTTCCATTTTGAATTGAACAGGCCGGACCACTCCGTCGTTTCCGCGAATCGACCGTCCTTCTGCGGGGCAAACTTTTGGACGGCGATGTCTCCCAAGCGCGGGAACAACAGTGCGTTTGTGCCGATGAACTCCGCATCGTGAATCGTGTGGCCCGAGTTGATGACCACGTACCGGTTCGGGTTCAACGGGTTCGGATAAATCAACGACACGCCGTGTTGAGCCGGATCGTACTTTTTGCCAGCGACCTCGATTGAGTTTTGAGTCCACTTCACCGGCAACTCTTCGATCACGCGCGCGATCAAGGCGTTCGATCCCGGATCGCCGAACAGAATCAGATTGTTGTCCGCGATCAACTCGTCAGTCACCGCGCTGTCTTTGACCGAGGGAGCGACTCCACGAAACCACTTGTCGAACTCGCGAGCAAATCGTTCGTGAGTCCACTTGGCCCAGGCGGCGTGAGACTCGTTCCACGCTTTCCTGCTGGGGAGCACGCAGACGAACGGCTCCATGAACGCGTCGTCAATCGGACCTTGTAAGTTGTGTCGTTTGTGAAGACTTGAGTTCTCCGTAAACGCGCGGGAGCTGTCGTAGTCCAGCAGCTCCCAGTGATCCTCATTCCACGAGTAGAACACGCCGGGGAGTAATCCTCCGGCCGCATTCGCCAGCGGCAATTCGTTGCCGTCGATTTCCACTCGGTCAGCGATATCGCGAGCGATCTGCAACGCGGAGACATTTTCCGTGCGGAGATGCACGAGGCCGTCATCGCCGACGCGAGCATGAACCGTCGCCGCTTCATACGGCTCATCCATTTCCTCGATCGTCAACCAGTCGCAGCGGTTGTATTTCAGCGTGTGCGTGACGAACTGGATCTCACGTCGTTGCCGAGAAGTCGGTCGGCCTTGCTCGACGTTCTGGCGATGAAAGGCCATGAATTCCTTGAGGCTATCGGGATGAAACTTGTGCTCGGTGTTCGGCCCGATGAGCAGCTTGATCGACACGTCCTTCTCTTTGGCCGCGGCCACCATCAGCGTGCTGGCCGCCAATTGCTTGTCGAGTTCTCCGCCATACGTGCAGATCGGCACGTTGAAGGCATTGAGCGCATACGGCACCGCATCGTAGATGTTGAGCGTGTCATGCTGCGGAGAGGGCAACAGCTCTTGGCGATTTTGGTACTTGTAGTAATCCACGAAGCCCGCTCCCGGCCCGACCGAACACCACTCGTCCGGATGATGCACTCCCAAATGCCAGCTTCCGGCTCCTCCCATCGAGAAGCCCCACAACACCACGCGACGATCATCAATCTTGAAGCGCCGTTTGACATCAATGATCGCCTCGAAGACGTCGGTCTCGCCGGCCCAACGATAGGCGTTATCAATCCGGCCAAAGACGTCGAGCTGAATCCACGTCTGATCTTTCGGGAGCGGCTTGCCGTCATGTTCGTCGATGAATCGAATCTCGTTGCGCTCACCGCCACGCCCATGCAACACCACGTACAACGGCCAACGTTTCGAGCCTTTCGCTGACGCTCCTTCGGGCAACGTCACGGCATAAGGCTGAACCGAACCATCCACTCGCGACACAAAACCGCGAATCGTCTGGCCGACTTGCTGCGGCCAACTCGGCTTTCCGGACGTCAATTCCTCCGCTCGACGCAAGCCGGTTTTGATCGCGTTCAACGCATATTGAGGATACTTCGACTTCAATTCGGTCTTCGGCTTCGATCCGTCTTTCGGAAGCGGCGGAAGATAAAACTCCCCATGACGCAAAGCCCACTCAACACCCTTCGCATAGATCTCGACATCTGCGACAAGCCGAGTGTCTTTGTTCTTCTGCTTCAACTCGGCAACCGCTTTTGAAAGGTTGGCGAGTCCCGTCTTGATCGCGGTCGCGTCTTGCTCTGACGGCGACTGAGCACTCGCGGTCGAGAATGTCCAAGAGAGACAGCACGCCACCAGAAACCATGAGCGAAGCATCGGAAGCTCCTCGAACGATGTTCAAGTTAGCACGACGCGCAAGCGAGTGTTTTTGCTCTGAATCACTCGCTTGCGCGTCGTGCTAGTTTCAGGTTATGAATAACTTCGACTAGACGATTGCCGGCACCGTTTCACAGGCTTGGAATCCGGTCGTCTTGTGGCTGCCGTCGCAAAAGGGGCGTCTCTTGCTGGCCGTGCAACGACACAACGCAAAGTTCTCTTTCCCGGCCAAGTCATACTTGTTGCCCAGATGATCGCAGAGCGTCGCCGGGCCAGTGACTAACAGCGGGCCGTTCTCACGAGTGTGGATCACGACGTCTGACATGCCTGTATTCTCCAAATGAAGTGGGATGCGCAAATTCCAGCGTCTGCTGGCGGCGGCACGTTAGCAGATGGTCGCTCTCGCCGTCACGAAGATCGCTGTCGGAAACGGTGTCCCGGCTCCAACATTTTTGGGCTCTCCGCCACTCGTGTTGAAAGCGTGGCATGGGCGTCCTCGCCCATACTGCTGGTTGTGGTCAAAAAGTCGGGCGAGACGCCCGAACCACAGAATTAGCGGAGAGCCCATTTTTGACAGACCAAACGAAACGCTTGCCGCACTTGGAACGAGTCCGTATGCTCCCGCCCCGCAACGCAGAACCCGGCTGGCCGATGTGCTCGTGCCGGTGAAAGTTGTGAAGAGATTTCTAATAAGCGGTCGTGGTGGAATTGGCAGACACGCAGGTCTCAGAAGCCTGTGCCCCCAAAGGGCGTGGAGGTTCAACTCCTCTCGACCGCATTCTTCTCTCCCTCGCTGGGAGTCAAAGTTCTGAGGGTGCCGGAGTCCTCCGGCCCCAGACTCGCGACATCCGCACTCAAAGGCTGTCCGAAAACAACCCCGCTGAATTTGCTTGACCGCGTTGGTCTGCCAGCGAAGGACTTGTCGCGACACTCCTTCGCTGGCGATTCAGGCTTCCAAGACACACATAGTCATTTCTCCTATTTTGTCAGTGGACACTTTGTTAAGCCGGGGCTTACAGCGCGTTTCGATGACGAATCATCCAGTCTGCCGACCACCACCATCCATGATGGTTTTTCCGAAACGTGGTTTTTGCGAAACGTGGTTCTGCACGATTGACACAGACGTTATGTGCGCCCCATCGCCATCGTTCGTGGGTTCCCTCACATTGCGAGACCGCCGGGTTGTGACAATTGCAACGATCATGAAATGGTCTTGGGCGGCAATGTCGGAATGACCGTCACCGCGATGCTCCCCTGCGACTCGCCAAGCGCCTTTGAGACACTGAATCATCCCGCCTCTGAAGTGGCCAAAATTCTTTGCCGAGGGTGCGCTAAATGTGCCAAACCGTCGAAGCGCAATAGCGACTTCTCGTTCACACCGCTGTTGTGGTCCAAGTTTCGCGTGACTCCGTGATGACGCGATTGTCTGCGCCGGAGAGACCCTCGGATTTGTGGGAGCCTTGTGTGGCTTGCCTCACCGAAGGGGCTGAGTTTCTGGCACCGTCTGGTTGTCCGTCAGTCGCTCCCGTTCCGCACTCTCATCAGGCGGTTTTTGCGATGGTTTGATTTAGTCATTGCGTGTCTGGCACCGCCACGGAAATGAACCTTATTGGATGAGGTTCGGCCACTCGGCATTTTGTTGTGATCAGGGATGAACTCGAAGTTTCCACAGAGATTCTTGATTTCTGATTCCCTCAACCCTTTTTCATTGCCCCAAGAACTCCTCGTCCCCCCTCCGGCGAGTTCTGCAATCAGAGAGTTCTGTCATGTTGTTATCACGCTGGTTGAATGCTGTTGTGAATCGTCTGCGTGGTACTCGCAAACAGTCCGCTGTTCGGTCTCGTCACGGCGTGGATCGAGGGACGTCGTTGTCGGCGGCGTTCTCGACGCGGGTAGTAATAACGGGCGTGGAGCCGTTGGAAAATCGCGCGTTACTGTCAGTCGCTACGTGGGACGGTGGTGGCACAGATAATCATTGGACGACGGCGGAGAATTGGGCGGGGGATGTGGCTCCAATGGCTGGGGATGATTTGGTGTTCCCGGTCTCGCCGAGTCAGAAGACGAATGCCAATGATTTCGTAGGGACGAATTTCGGATCGATCCTGATTGCGGGGAGCAACTACACGCTAAGCGGGAATCAGATTTTGTTGAATGGCTCGGTGACGTCCAACGGGACGGGGAACACGTTTGGGTTGGGGGTGCAACTGGGTTCCGCCGGGGGCTTTGCCAACACGGCGTCGAGCACGTTTACAGTGACGAGCGCGATCGACCTTCATGGCCAAGCCCTGAGCGTGAACACGGCCAGCAGTTCCGGTACGACCGTTCTGAGTGGGATCATCTCCGAGACCGGCAGCGACGTGGGGAGCGTGACGACGGGTGGCAGCGGGATCACGGCGTTGTCGGGCGAGAACAGCTATTCGGGGACGACGACCGTGACGAGCTGAACGTTGGCGGTGCGTCACAGCCATGCGTTGGGCAGTGGCGATGGTTTGGCGGCCACGGGGACATCGGTGACCGGTTCCAGTGCGATCGTCCAACTGGAGAATGGCGTCACGGTGGCGAACGA
>JANNDA010000416.1:0-7547 GCA_031387195.1 Planctomyces sp.
GTGACAACACAGCCTTCAATCAGCGCTCCACCGACGCGGGGTCGGTGGGGGCGAGCGAGTGACACCTGGAATTCGTTAGCGTCAGCCAATTTTCAATGCCCCGACCATTCGGTCGCCGCCACTCCTCATCTGATCAATGACGAAAGCCGCCTGCATCCGTACCATCCGCCCTCTCAATCTTCCGTCTCTCAATCTCTAATTTTCGGCCGCGCATGACTGACACCATTCAAGCCAGCATTTACGACTTTCCACAGTACTACGAGCTGTTGTTCGGCTCCGATTGGCGGGCGGAGTTTCATTTCCTCAAAGCGTGCTTCGAACAACATGCCACGCGCAAAGTCCGTTCGCTATTCGAGCCGGCAGCGGGGACCGGCCGGTTGCTGCTGCAGTTTGCGAAGGCGGGCTACAAGGTCGGCGGCAATGATCTCAACGAGAAAGCGGTGGCGTACTGCAATAAGCGACTGAGCAAGCACGGCTTCCCGGCGAACGTCACGGTCGGGGACATGGCCGCGTTCCAGTTGAAACGGCCCGTCGATGCGGCGTTCAACACGATCAACACGTTTCGACATCTTCCCACGGAAGAGACCGCTGAAGCCCATTTGCATTGCATGGCTGCGGCGATCGCACCGGGTGGCATCTATGCTCTCGGTCTGCACCTGTTGCCAACAAAGGGTCCGCACGATGAAGAGGAATCGTGGACCGCTCGCCGAGGACACGTGCAGGTCAACTCGCGCATGTGGTCCATAAAGGTCGATAAGAAGCGCCGAATGGAAGACCTCGGCATGACGCTCGATATCTGGATGCCGACGAAACACTTTCAGATCGAAGACGAGATGCACTACCGAACCTACACGGCGACGCAGATGTTCGACCTGCTCGCGCGAGTCCCTGAACTGGAACACGTCGCGACGTATGACTTCGCCTATGACCTCAAGCAACCGGTCACGATCGGGCCAGCGACACAGGATGTTGTGCTAATCCTGCGGCGGAAGAAATAAAGTGGCGACCGACACTACGTAGCCGTCACGCTCCGCGTGACGAGCCGAATGCTCATCAACGCTTTGTGAAGCGACCGGCTCATCACGCGGAGCGTGATGGCTACGTAAAGTCACGTCTCGCGACTACTTGCGGCGCTTCTTGGTGATCGGCAATTGAAACTCCGCAGGCAAAATGCCACTCTCATGACGCAGGCCGCGAGTCGTGGCCTCTTCTGCCAGACGTCTCAAAGAATCGTCCGTGGGGTTCATCCGCAGGCACCACTGAAAGTGTTCCGCAGCACGGCTGAATTGATTCTGCTGATACAAAAACATGGCATAACCGCGTCGTGCGGCCTGTGAGCCACGATCTTTCTCGATCGCTTTACGGAAGCAGAGGTCTGCCTCAGCCAACTCATTCAGGCTGACATGCGCTACTGCTGCAGCGAGCAGACGCTCGATGGGTCGAGCACATTCCGGCAGCTCAGCATCCGCCTTGAGGGCTTGCGCATAAGCACGAGCCACAATTGCGTGCTCGGCCTGTGACATCCCACGGTAGCGGACTTCCAATCGTTCCAATTCTTCAACGTTGGGCTCGAGGCTTTTCAAAATCAGGTCTGCGGAAGCAGTCCCGACCAATTGGTCCAGGATTTGGCTCTGATAGGATCGGCTCGTATGAAACGCCTCCTTCCACGCTTTCAAGGCGTCTTCCAACCGACCGCTGGTCAGTGCTTCGCGACCGACGACAAATTGCACTTGCGAGGAATTCGGTCGCACCAGTTTCGCCTGCTTGAGCAGCTCTTGCGGATGTTGCGGATCAAGGTCATTTAGAAACTGCAATTCGGCCAAGTAGACGTACCCCTGCCCCTGCAACGGGCAAAGCTGCAACGCTTTGACCGCGTGCTTGGAAGCGGCATCAAGGTATTTCAAATTCGAACCGACGGCCCGATTCAACCATTCGCGCATCGACTGGACCGACTCGAATTGCGACGCCAGTGCGGTGTCGCGCAGCGTGGCCAGCGACATCGGATTTTCGCTGGTCTTCTGCAAATGCTCGAACGCGGTCAGATACAACGAGGCCAATCGCAAGTGCGTGCGAGCACTCCCCGGGTTTTGCTTGGCAGCTTGGCTCAGCGCGGCCACGCGGCGTTTGAACCGATCGAGTGCCGCTTGCTCGGACTGATCCTCGTCGCCCGTCGTTGTCCCTGGCTCTTCCCGGTTATTCGCATGAACCAACTTCAAATACGCGAACCAATACGGTTCAGCGTTCAGGGCCTGAACCAGTAACGGAGACATCCAGAGCGCGATGCAGCAAACCGCCGCTCCTGCCAACAAACCCAGTCCACGCGGTACCGCTCGAATTGTCCCTGGCTCGCGCGCGGCTGTTTGCAGCTCACGTCCGGACAATTCCGCCAAAGAAATCTGATCCAATCGCCGAGCACAGGCGACCAACAGCAAAATGACCGTCATCAATCCCGGCACGTACCACAAAAAATCGAACGCCGCGTGAACCGCATTCGCCGCCAAGCTGGCCGTGATCGCCGCGGCCAGCACGCGGACCCTGCGATCCGATTTCGCTCGCAAGCTGCGCAGGCACCACGTCGCCACGCACAGGCCGCTCAACAACGTCATGCCGATGCCCAGCACGCCTGACTCAGACGCGATTTGCAGATAACTATTCTCCGCGTGAGTGAACTCGGAAGTGGCGAACGGCGGGTCGTAATACAACGGATAGACTTCGGCATGACTGCCCAAGCCCGCGCCTAGCAACGGAAAGTCGCGAGCAATTTGCAGGTTGGCTTGCCAGATCGCCAACCGCGAATCCGATTCCCAGTGGTCGAGCCGCTTGGTCACTTTTTCATAACCGAGCATCCCGAACAAACTCCCCGCGATCAGTGTGATCCCCAGCATCACAGTCAGCACTCGCCCGGACAACACGCCGATGCGAAACAACGCACCGAGTGTCACGACGAGTGAGACTCCCAGAGCCAACATGCCGCCGCGTGATAGCGAGAACAACGCCGCAAACACCACGATCCCCAATGCCACCAGCAAACCTGCCAGCAAGGTGTCCTTGTTATTCGTTGTCGTGGGAGCGCTGCCAAAACTTCCCGAGGCCGATTTGCGATCATCCAACAGTCGCATGATCCACCACAGCAGTGGCCCGCAACCCAAGACGAGAAATTGTGCAAAGTGATTACGGTTAGTGAATGCGCCTTTCAGACGATGCCACGTGTCCGTCAGCGGGTATTCGTAGAACCAAAAGAACTTGCCGTTGTTCGTCAGCCATTGCGCGAGACCGAAGACCGCCATCGTGGCTGACGCACTCGCGATCCACCGCAACATTCGCTCGACATCGCGAACCCGCTGGATACGCTGGGTCGCGACATAAAACAGCAACACATAACTCAGACCCACGACCAAGGACGATCGTGTCTCACCCACATGCAGCGATAACGTTCGCCATTCACCCAGCGGATTGCCCGCATCAGCCGCGCTGGCCCACAACGGCAGCAACGAGTGATGCTGTGGCGAGAGAATGTTCAACAGTGCCGCCGGCAACGGCGTAATTTGCAATAACCCCAACCCAATCGCTCCGAGCAACAACGGCTCAACCCAAGTGATTGACCAAGTCGGACGCCGACCAAACAAGAGTCCCGCAGTCCACGCGGAGGCCGCGACCACGGCGCACATCGCCAGTGCGAAGTGTCCCCAAGCAACTCGGCCACCCAAGAGAAATGGCACGACAAAAATACTGGCGATCAAGGCGAAATCGACGACTCGCCGCGACCAACGATCGGCCTGATTTCCGGAGGAACTCGGTGACTCCGCTGTCTGCTGAGTATGTTCGCGATGACTTCGGTGAGTGACGCCCGTTGGCATGTTCGACCTCTTCCTAAGCAGCTCGACGCTGTTCGATCGCCGGCTCTTCTAAGGACTCATCTTCCGCATCCGCTTCGGAGACTCCGGCGACCGCGTCGTCATGCCCGTAGCCATATCCGTAGCCGTAGCCATAGCCGTAGCCATATCCGTAGCCGTAGCCGTAGTAATCTCCGGATGAGTCGCTCGACAGATGGTTGACCACGACGCCCAACAAGTTGACTTCCACCGTGGAGAAGGCTTCCGCAGCGCGGATGACCATGCGGCGACGGTTCTTGTCCGGTCGCACAACCAGCACGGCACCATCGACCATGCGGCCAATAATGATCGGATCAGCGACCGCCAAGACCGGCGGTGCGTCAATCAGAATCTGGTCGTAGACAGTTTCCGCCCACGCCAACAATTCCGAGAAACGTTCACTGGATAACAATTCTGCCGGATTGCTCGGTCGCGTTCCTGAGGGGATGACATCCAATCCGGGAACAACTTGCAGAGCGATGTTGTCCACGGCACTGAGACCAACCGGTCGCTCGTCACGGAGGATTTGAGACAAGCCCGCTTGTCCTTTGAGATTCAACAGAGTTGTCATGCCCGGCCGACGCATGTCCGCATCAATGAGCAACGTTTTCTTGCCGGATTGAGCGAATGCGACCGCGAGGTTCGACATGACCGTCGTCTTGCCGTCGCCCGGCTCGGTGCTGGTCACCACGATGCGTTGACTGGAACGATCCGAGAACGAGATCGCCGTTCGCAACGTCCGGAAGGCTTCGGTTTCGACACCGTTAGGTTTTGCAAAGCAATGAATGGCTTCGGCCCCAGTTCCACCGGTCGGTTGCAAGGCTCGGACCATCGCCAAGACGGGAACGCCCAACTGCATCCGCAGTTCATCCGGTGATCGGAAGCGGTCATCCAGCACATCCAAGAGATAGATCAAGCCCATGCCACTACCGACGCCCATCACCAGACAGATCGCCAAAACCATCACCAAACGAGGTGACGACGGAGCGGTTGCCGGACGCGGCGACTTGGTGGGCGAAACTTTGACCCCTTCGTCCGCACCCATTTCGAGATCGCTGATGCGCTTCAATAGAGTCTCGTCGTAGGCCGCCAATCGTTTGCGTTCCAAATCAATGAGTTCGATCTTGAGCATCAAATCGTTCTGTCCCAACGCGGCCTGCATTTCGCCGTCGAACTGAGATTGCAGGATTTGCTGCTTCGACGAAGCGTAAGCCAGACGTTGCTCAGACATCGCTTTCAACTGTGGGCCGAGTTCCGTCGAACTGAGTTGTGCAAAGCTGTTCTTCGATTGTTGGAAGTAGCTGCTGATGAATTCCTGTTGAGCTTTGATTTCCTCGTACCGCTCCTTGATCTCCGGATGATTGTCACCCAGCACGGCGCGACGATTGGCAAATTCCGACTTCTTGGCATTCAGCTCTTCAGTGGCGTTCGCCACGATCCGGGCCACGTCGCCGTCGAGTCCCATCATCTTGATCAAGATGGCTTGGCCCAGCGTATCGGACATTTGCATGGTGAGCTGCTGCAAGTCTTCGCCACGAGCGAGCGCTCCTTTGACCGCTTGCTGAAAAGTCCAAGCATCGACGGTGCCTTGTTGCGCGATGACCAAAGCCTTGTTCAATTCGACAACACGAGCCCCGACAACATTGACCTGCTTTCCGGCTTCATCCAGAAACCCGCCAAATTGGCGTCGCAGTTCCAAGTATTCGGTATCTTTCTCTTCCAGCTTCTGGATGTTGTCCGCTTTGGCTTGCGTCAGTTTTTGCAGAGCCTCGATGACCGACCCATGCTTGGTCTCATTCACATAAATGGTGTACTCGCTGACGATCCGCCCGACGATGACTGCCGCCGCCTTAGGATCGCGCGAGCGATACCGAATGTCGATCAGACTGGTGCCACGCTCGCTGCTGACGATGACGTTGTTCTTCAACACGTTGACCCACAACTCCTGGGGCAACCCTTTGAAATCGACCAAGGATTCCTTCGGCAGACTCTTTAACGCGGCACGCAAGACAACATCGCTGCTGATAATTTTCTGATAGGTCGGGATGTACTCCAGAATCATCTTGTGGTTGCCCGACGCATTGGCTTGAGACTCGCCGCCGCTGTTCTCCGTTTGCAGCACGTTGACTTGGGCGTGAGCGTCGTAGTACCGCGTGGCTGTCGTGTAGTAGATCGCTCCGAGGATCGCGCTGATCAGAACCGTGGCCAGCAACGTCCCTTTGCGGACTCGCACCGCATGCAAATAACGGATCACGCCACTGATCACGTTGGCCGTGTTCAAAGTCGGCGTGTTAGCCAGCAAATTGGCTTCGGAGTTCATAACGGACCTGGTTTAGAAGAGTGTGTTCAACGAGGTGCCCACGCCGAACCGGATGATATTGAACGTTTCGAGGAGCACCGTGGTCGGGGTCTGTTCCACCGAAACCACGTCGCCGGGAGCCAATTTCAAATTCTCGACACCACCACGCTTGGCCGCTCGAATGCTGGCTTCAATGACGGTCGGCTTCGGTTGTCCGGCCAGATGGCGAACAATGTAAACTTTATTCGCCCCGAGATTGCTGACCCCTCCCGCTTTGGAGATGGCACCCAAGAGAGTCAATGACTTACCGATGGGATATTCATACGTGTCCGGTTTTTTCACCAAGCCCATGATCTCCACGGGCGGCGGATCGCGCCGCTCAACCATGACGATGGCACCATCTCCCAACGGGTAAGCATTCGCTCCACTTTTCGTGGCGGAGACGAGATCGACTTGGAGCGATTGAGATGACTTCGAGACGGTGGACAGGTTCTGCGAATAGCCGGTCTGAGCGATGTTGTTCGCTCCGGGGAGTCCATTCGCAATGCGATCCGGCTGCACGGCGGCGTTCGTTCCGGCGGCGTTGCGGATTTCGATTCCTGTTCCCGCGTTGTCGGCTAGAAATCCTGCTGCCGCCAAAGCACTCAGCAAATCCGCGCTGCCTCGCGGTAACGGGTACGTACCGGGAGTCTTGACCGCGCCACCAACCATGATGCGGTTCATTCGCTGTCGCTTCATGGTCACGGTGACGTGCGGACTGCGGTAAATGCCGCGTTGTATGCAGGTCGCCGCGATCGCCGCCTCGGAGCTTTCTAAGTCGAGCCCTTGAACTGGCACATCTCCGACAACGGGCAGCGAGGCCATGCCGTTTTCGCTCACTCGAACCGGGATCGTGACACTGTCCCTCGTGTTGAGCCCCGCGTTGATCGTGACTTCCAACACGTCACCGCGGTCGATGGTGTCGTTCCCATACGTGCCGGTTGCTAAACGTGAGAGGTCGAGTGTCTTGGGATTCTCGATCATCGGAGCTTGCAGCCATTGCGGCATATTGTCGGCTTGAATCACGTCCGTCGAAGCACAGCCGCAAAGCGCGACACTGCTCAACAGCCAAAGTCCCACGAAAACGAAACGTCTCCGGAACGACTGAGGTCGAACACCACAAGCCAACCTGTCGCGACCAGGGTGGGTCATCGAGATGGGCCTTTCTGAGGGCGCGGACGCGTGAGGCGGGAAAAAAGACAGGAGAAGTGAGACACTGGAAGGGATTGCCGCGAATGGGCAACGTTCAAAAGTGGAAGAGCGAGGGACAGTACGAGAATCTCGCAAAAAGGGTCAAGACGTTTTTGAGTATGTTGGAATTGGTCATTGGTCGATCG
>JANNDA010001064.1:0-3290 GCA_031387195.1 Planctomyces sp.
GATCCACAAAAGTCGTCACGAGCGACGGAGACATGATGATCGAGATCGGCTCCACAGATTGATTGCACTGCCAAAACCCAACAACCGAGCGAAGGTCGTGATTCGCAATCAGAAACTCCGCCGTCTGTGTTTTGCTGCCGATGGGCTGCACGCGTGAAGCCGCTTTTACCAGCGGACGCAATCGTGCCGTCAGGCTCCGAGCGAACTCTTCCGCAAAATGATTCCAGTGATGCAACCCATCCGTTATGGGACGAACAGTTTCGCTGCGTTGCACCGGAAGCGGCTCAATCGGGCCGAGCAACGATGCCAATTCTGACGGGCTGAGGTTTGCCATCCGTGGCCTTCCTATGTTGTCGTTGTGATGCTCAACATCGATTACGAGCGGACTTGTCCTTGTCCGTGAACGACCCATTTGTAACTGGTCAGTTCGCGCAATCCGCATGGACCGCGCGCGTGAAACTTATCAGTGCTAATGCCGATCTCGGCTCCCAGCCCATACTCGCCACCGTCATTGAATCGCGTGCTGCAATTCACGTGCGTTGCTGCGGAATCGACCTCGCGGCAAAAACGTTCCGAGGCGGCCAAATCGTTCGTCACGATCACGTCGGTGTGGTGCGAGCCGTATTCATTGATGTGCTGAATCGCGTCGTCCAGCGAGTTGACCACTTTAACCGACAGCTTCAAATCGAGGTATTCCGTCCGAAAATCTTCTTCCGTGGCGGCTACGCCGTACGACAACAACGGCAGCGATCGAGAACAACACCGTAACTCAACTCCGTGCAGTCCCAGTTCGGGGCCAATGCGAGGCAAAAACGTAGCGGCCACAGACTGATGGACCAGCAGGCATTCCGCCGCGTTGCAGACACCGGGGCGCTGACACTTACTGTTGATCAGGATCTTTTCGGCCATCGAGAGGTTGGCCACGCGATCGACGTAAACGTGACAGATCCCATCGAAATGTTTCATAACCGGCATCGTGGCTTCGGCGGCCACTCGTTCAATCAGTGACTTGCCGCCACGCGGTATGGTCACGTCGATCAACTGGCTCAGCTTCAGGAAATGGCCGACTGCCTCGCGATCGGTGGTGTTTACCAATTGCACGGCGTCAGACGGGAGTCCGACCTCAGACAGCGCGGTGGCCAGCACTTTGTGCAGAGCCGTGTTGCTATGAAATGCCTCTTTGCCGCCTCGAAGGATGACTGCATTTCCGCTTTTGACACATAACGCCGCCGCATCAATGGTCACATTGGGCCGTGATTCATAAATGAAAAAGACGACGCCGAGCGGAACGCGAACGCGAGTGACCAATAACCCATTCGGCCGAACGTTACTGTCGATAATCTCACCGACTGGGTCGGGTAGCCTCACGACATCGCGCAACGCTTCGGCGATCGCATTCAGCCGAGTATCCGTTAGTCGCAGCCGATCGATCGCGGCAGAAGACAGACCAAATTCCGGAGCCTTGTCGATGTCTAATTGATTAGCGGCGATCAACTCGGCTGAGTGACTGCGTAACAATTCGGCCGAGCGTTGCAGCCAAGCATTTTTTTGTTGGCCGTTCGCACGAACAAGTTCTCGCGAAGCCAAGCGTGCCCGCGTTGCTGTCTCGAACGTGTATTGCTGTAAGTCAGACATGATCTCTTCAAGGTCTCGTACATTCTGTCGCGTTGTCTTGGTTCCAAACCAACCCGAAGCGTCAGCGAGGGCGAACGCTCAGCCGACTAGATTCGAGGCTAAGCGTTTCGGAGCGCTCGCCCTCGCTGACGCTTCGGGCTAGTTGGTTTTTGGTACGTTGGGAACGTACCCCACTTGCTTGTGGCGAGAGTGACGGCGTTCGTTAGACGTGTCAACGCACGCCGGATGAACGCGGATCGTTGCCGTTTGCCGTCGGTGGCGGGGTTTCCAAGGTGTTGGTCGTGAGGAATCTTGCGACTAATGTCGCATAGAGTTCGTGCCCTGCTTCAGACAGTCGCGGGGCATTGTTGAAAAACAGCCGATCGGGATTCGCTTGCCGACGAAACTCTTCCGACACGTCACACAATGACAACTTGCGGGCGTTGACCGCTTGAGCCAACAGTTGGAAGGGGAGCGTGCTGCGACAAAACAACTCACTCGGAACACCGGCCGCCTCGCGGACACCTTCGCCAGAACTGGCCGTTGCCGAAACCTGCCACGGAGCGGGACAGGTGATGATCAGCAAGCGAGTCGATCCGGCCGACGTGACGCGGCTCAAATCTCCCAAAGAAGCAAACGCTTGTTGAATATGTGGAGTCCAATTGGCCGGCGGCTTGTCTGTCAGCCAAGCAGACTTGCCGAGCGGATGATCGATGTCATTCGTCGGCTCGTCGGGACGATTCTGCCGCCAAAAATGCGAGAATTGCCGCTGCCCCCACTTTGCCAACAAGAAATGATCGCCCAATTGCTGAACGACGCCGTCCGCCGGTTTCTCCAACGATGGATGTGGACAGGCCAGCGGTTCGTCACCTTGGCCAAGCACCGTCAATCGTCGGTACGAATAGTCTTCCGCGACGTCCGACATGTCGAAGTGACAAATCACAAGATCCGGATTCAAGCTCATGAGTTCGTGCTTAAATCGCAGTGCCGCAATCAACGGACAATCTCCGGGGACCGCGCCGTTGATGACCTCAACCGGCCGACGGAATGCCGTCTGCAAGAGTTTTTCAAGCCGCGAAGTGAATGTCTCCTGATCAGCAACGTCCAACCCGAAGATCGTTTCATCACCAAGCACAAGAACTCGCAGCAAGCCGTCGGGCTTCGGAATTGTCGGCTCGACCCCACGCAATCCGTAACTGTTGGTCTGCGTTTCAAACGTCTCGCCAGTATCCGGGTTTGTCCCCGTGATAGACCGCAGCGGTTTGATCTGATGGTGCGTCAGCCACGACGGTGCGAGCAGTTCGGCACGCGGGTCAGACGACAGCAATGGGCGACCGGCTCGGAATTCCTGCCAGCGCAGCCAGACCTCGGCCACGCACGGCAGCAATACGATCAACAGCACCGCAACCAACAGCGGCATCAAGAAGCGAGCAAGTCGCCGAATCATCCCTGATTCCTGGCACCGCTTTCCCCAGAAAAACGCCGGAAAGCGAACGGTGGGGATGCTATGTCTGTTCGGGAAAACGCCACAAGATGAGTTGATCAACGAGTCTTATGCTGAGTGCGGAACAGTGTTCGCGCGCGGGTTGGTTGTGTGTTATGGGTTGTTGGTGGAAATTGTCATGTGGTCCTCCAGACAAGGATGTCGAAGATGGCTCGGAACAATCCCAAGGTGT
>JANNDA010000508.1:0-4703 GCA_031387195.1 Planctomyces sp.
CAACATTTCTCCGCCATCGCCGCCGCCGGTCCGATCGTCGGGCCGATTCTGGCAGGAGTTGCCTTCGGTTGGGTGCCCGCACTGATTTGGATTCTGGTCGGCTGCATCTTCATCGGCGGCGTACATGACCTGACGTCGCTGACCGCTTCGATCCGCCACAAGGCCCGCTCGATTGCTGAAGTCGTTCGCGATCACATGACAAAGCGGTCTTACATTCTCTTCTTGAGCTTCGTCTGGATTGCGTTGGTCTACATCATCGTGGCCTTCACGGACCTGACCGCGACCGCGTTTATTGGCCAACAAACGTTGGAGAATGGCGAGATCGTGACTGGCGGCGGCATCGCGACGTCGTCGCTGATGTATCTCGTGTTGCCGATCGTGATGGGTTGGTTGCTGCGATACACGAAGCTGACAGTCGGTTGGGCGACGGTGATCTTTCTCCCGTTGGTCGGTGTTTCGATTTGGGCCGGACAGTTGATGCCGTTTGATTTGCAATCGGTGCTCGGTGTGACCGCTGACAACGCACGCCGGATTTGGGATGTGTTGCTGCTGATTTACTGCTTGATCGCGGCGGTCGTTCCCGTGTGGCTGCTGCTGCAACCGCGCGGACATCTCGGCGGCTATTTCTTGTACGTCGCGTTGGCGGGCGGAGCGTTGGGGCTCATGCTGGGCGGCGAGCCGATTCAGTATCCGGCGTTCAACGGCTTCGTGAGCGCGTCAGGTCAAAGCCTGTTTCCGATGCTGTTCATCACGATCGCCTGCGGTGCGTGCAGCGGGTTTCATTCGCTGATCTGCTCGGGGACGACGTCAAAGCAACTGGCGAAAGAGACCGACGCCAAGACCATCGGATACGGCGCGATGTTGCTCGAAGGGATGGTCGCGATCGTGTCGTTGTGCTGCGTGATGATCCTGTCGAAGGACGACCCTGCGGTGAAGAACCCGCAGCCGAATCTGATTTACGCGCTGGGGATCGGTAGTTTTCTGGAAGTGCTGCACCTGCCGAAACACTTGGGTGTCTCGTTCGCGTTGATGGCCTTCACGACGTTTATCTATGACACGCTCGACGTCTGCACGCGGCTGGGGCGCTACATCATCCAAGAGCTGACTGGCTGGCATAACAGCTTCGGTCGCTGGCTGGGAACCGCTCTGACCGCCGGGGCTCCGTTGTTCTTCCTGTTGCAACCGGGGGTCGATGCCGACGGCAAAGCGCTGCCGCCAATTTGGAAGACCTTCTGGAATCTGTTTGGCGCGAGCAACCAACTGCTGGCGGCGTTGACGTTGCTAGGAGTCACTGTGTGGTTGTGGCGCACCTATCGCGCCGCATGGGTCTGGTTCGTGACCGGCATTCCAACCGTGTTGATGTATGTGATGAGCACGTGGGCGTTGGTCTCGATGACTTGGCCGAAGTTCGTGGATAAGGCGGGCGTCTTATCCGCTCCGAAGGAAGTGGTGCCCTGGATCGGCCTCGTGCTGTTGGTTCTGGCGGTGTTGATGCTGCTGGAGGCGATCGCCGTGTTGGCGGGAAACCGATCGGCTTCACCGCCGTCACAGACGGGGGAAGTGCCGGGTGCGGTGAGGGCGTCGTAGAGTCTTTGTCCGAAAGCTAAGCGTTTGTGACGCGCATCTTTCGGGGGAATTGAAAATTGAGAATTGGAAATTGGAAATTGGAGATTGAAAAATGCAAAATGCTCGTCACGAAACATCGACAAATACTGGCTGATCTCCGGCAATTTCCAATTTCCAATCCTCAATTTTCAATCTCGACGCATCACCAATGCCTCATCCCTACAGCCATATTCCGGAGTTGATGAACCTCGAAGCGGGGCGCGGGTTGGTGCGGATCCCGGTCGAGTTGGATGTGCCGTTCACTCCGCGAGTCCGCGCGTTGGTCGATACGGCCGAGTTTCAGCGGCTGGCGCATATCTCGCAGTTGGGGCTGACGTCGCGCGTTTATCCGGGAGCGACTCACACGCGGTTTGAGCACGCGCTGGGTGTGTTCCTCAACGCCTTGAAGTATCTGTGGCAGTTGGGACGCGACCCGCGATTCACGGCGGTTGTCGATACGCATCGAGCGGAAGTGTTGATGGTCGCGGCGTTGTTGCATGACCTCGGACATTGGCCGTTCTGTCACCCGATCGAGGATATGGATCTGCCGGAGTTGCTGCATCACGAAGCGTTCGCGGCGGAGTTTCTCAAACCGCATCGCGAGCTGGCTCAGGTGCTGCGCGACGAATGGCAGATCGATCCTGCGGAGGTGTTGGATGTGCTCGTCGCGAAGACAGACACGGTGCCGTTGCGATTGATGCGCTCGATCCTGTCGGGGCCGATCGACATCGACAAGATGGATTACCTCGATCGCGACAGCTTGCACTGCGGCGTGCCGTATGGCCGGCACTTCGACAAACAGCGGCTGATTCAATCGCTGCTGGTTAACGAAGCGGGAGACGGGCTCGCGTTGAGCGATAAAGGGAAAACCGCCGCCGAGTTGATGGTCTTCGCCCGCTATGTCATGTTCAGCGAGGTTTACTGGCATCATGCCGTGCGATCGGGAACGGCAATGTTCGCTCGCAGCTTCTTTGAGTTGCGACACAAGTTTGAGTTGCGGTCGTTTTTCGAACTGACGGAAGCGGACACGATTCGCGAGGTGCGGCAAGCGGCTCGCGGCACGGATTGCGAAACGCTCACCGAAGGAATCTTCGGGCCGAAGCGCCGGCTCTTCAAACGAGTTGTCGAATACACGCACTCGCTGCATCCCGATGTGTACTCGCAATTGGCCGGACGACCGTATGAGTTTCTCGTCCACTGCGGTCGGCGACTGTGCGAGTCGATATCAAGCGTGCTCGGACGCCGCTTGTCGCCGGTCGCGATTCTGTTGGACGCCCCGCCGCCGCATCGCGAAGTCGAGTTCAACGTCTCGATCTACTTCCCGAAAGAGAAGCTGTATCGCCCGCTGCACCGCGTCTCGCCAGTGGTCGATGCGCTGGCGAAGACGCAGTTCGATGACTTCGTCAAACGCGTCCGTGTGTTCGCCGATCCGGAGATCGCCGACGAATTGGGCGAGATGCCGACGTTCGCCGAGGTGCTGCTGAATGCGATTGCGGAGGAGCGATAGGACGTATGGCTCACGGTGAAACTAGCACGACGCGCCAGCGAGTGGTCTCGCCTGAACCACTCGCTAGCGCGTCGTGCTAACTTCACTTCGTACGCTGCGGAAACTTCGGCAGACGTTGCAAGAAATCGAAGCGACCCGGTTTCGTGACGGATTCGGGGTGTGAGTCGGCATTCGATGGGGTCGCCGTCGGATCAGGCAGGTCGTGAGCGATGACGCGGAGGTCATCGAACTGCACATCGCCGATCCCGTGCAGCGTGATGGTCAGCGAGTAATCGCCGTCTTGATAGGCTTCTCGCAAGAGCTCGATCTTTTGCCATTCGCGTTTTTGCGTTTCACGCCAAGCACCCGTCAGACCGGTGAGATTATCGCTGAGCGTGACTCCTTCGATGCTCCCTGTGATCGGCGAGCCGATGCGGACCATGCCGCTGATGTGCAGAATCTGTCCGGCTCGAACAGGAATCGGCGGCGTGACAATCGTGATTGGCGGTGTATCGACGACGCTCGGTGCATCGGTGTTCGTTTCGGGGGCGGCGATGAGACGCAAACAACGGCTCTCACGACCGGATGACGCAAGCACTTGTGCGTCCGCTCGAATTCCTACGAGATCTGGTGGCACATTTTTCTGCCAGCCAGAACGCGACAGCGTGGCGAAGTCGAGCACTTCGAAATCACCCTTTGGCAGCAAGTTGATCGAATCGCGTGTCGCCGACTTGCCGAGGTTCGCCACCAAGCGCCAGTGATCGGGCAACGTTTGAAAACACAACGTGTGCGGACTGCCGATCGGTGAGTTCAAGCGGAGCGTTGCTGACTCCCAGTGGGCTCGTTGCAGAATTCGCAGAGCCTGCATGCTGGCTTGGCTGAGTCGAGCCGCTTCATCGAAATTCTTTTTCAACAAGACCACGTTTGCCGAATTGGCTGAGGCTCGCTGCCCTGTCTCTTTCGCTTGAGCCAGCACGCGTTCGAGCGCCTCTGCCGGAAAACTGCTCTCGGCGGTTTGCAACAGTCGCCGAGCTTGTGCGAGCAACTGCGGAGCATCAGTCAGACCGACCCCCAACTTTGTCAGAGCCTCATCGGCGATACGAACTCGATTCAGCTTGGCCTTTGCCAAATCAATTTGAATTCGCGCGCTTTGCGCCTGCATAGATTCCATTTTGCGTTTTAGATTCTCGACGACGCTGCGGTCAGAGGTCACGACGATCGCCGCCGTCATATCGAACTGTGGCAAGCGAATTCGCCGGCCTCCGGGGATCGGCTCGCTCGGCAAATTGACGATGCGTGTGGTCGTGACTTCCCAAGCCTGCGCGGTATCGGAAACACTCGACACATCAATCGTCGCTCCCGGAGCGGCCATCTTTCCCGGAACGAACTGAGCGTCGTGCTCGTACCAGATCGGCAACAACAACGTCGCGTTGTTCGTGCGAAAGACCGCCGCTTCCAACTCACTGCGTAAACGATTCTCGCGTCGCAGTGTTGAGGTGTGTGCGGCTTGTTGGATTTCACGATCCGCTCGCGAAATTGCCGAGTTTCGGAACGCCACGTTGTGAGAACTCGGAGCATTGATCTCAAACGGTCGCTGTTCGATCAACGATCC
>JANNDA010001076.1:0-1670 GCA_031387195.1 Planctomyces sp.
AACTCCGCTCCGACCGTCTGAGCGACAGCCAACCCTTAAAGACGTTCTGGACCACCCGCCAGCAAACCCGCCCCGGCCTCCACGCCCGATCCCGCCTCTCCCCCGCCTAACCAAAATTCGCAAACGCTGTTCTGCACTCTCTTATGCTCCGCGACATTGAAACTCACTCCGCGAAACTGGAAACTCGCACCCTACATATTGACCTCGTTCGAGTTTCGAGTTTCGGGTTTTCATTCGGAGCCAATCATGCCTGTTGAACGCCATGTTCTGACGGACGTCGCCAACCACGTCTACCACGATCACTTCGAGCTTTCGGGGGCCAATTTACCGCTCGCCGGTTCGGCCAATTGGGCTGTTCGACAAAGACGAATGAAAGGGGGCTTGTCCGACGGGGTCGATGTAGTCGAACTCGACAACGGGGCTCTGAAGCTGGAAATCCTGCCCACACGAGGCATGGGATTGTGGCGTGGCAGCTTTCAAGGGATTCCGATCGGTTGGAATTCACCTGTGAAATTGCCAGTGAATCCTGCCTTCGTGAATCAAACGGAACGAGGCGGACTTGGTTGGTTGTCAGGGTTCAACGAACTTCTCTGCCGCTGTGGGTTGTCATTCATGGGGCCGCCCGGTCGCGACGCGGACTTCAAAGATCATCCCATCCTCGGCGAGCTGACTCTGCACGGAAAGATCGCCAACTTGCCCGCTCACAAGGTTGAGGTCACGGCTGACCCCGAATCGGGCAAGTTGGCGTTGATCGGCATTGTGGATGAGAGTTCGATGTTCGGCCCTAGCCTGCGTTTAACGTCAGCAGTGACGACCACCGTCGGATCGAACAGCATCACGATCATTGATGAGATCACGAATCTGTCCGCCAAGCCCGCCGAGTTTCAGTTGCTCTATCACACCAACATCGGCTGCCCATTCCTCGAAACAAACGCGAGGTTTCTGGCTCCGATTCGGGAGATGAGCCCGCGAGATGCTCGCGCGGCCGAAGGAATTGATTCGTTCGACACCTACGCAGCTCCAGATGCCAGCTATGCCGAGCAAGCCTACCTGCTTCGATTGATTGGAAATGCGAAACAGCAAACCGTCACGATGCTTCAAAACGCGGCCAGGGATCGTGGAATTAGTCTGCGATTCTCGATCGTGGATTTTCCCTGCTTCACACTCTGGAAGAATACCGCCGCCGAAGCTGATGGCTACGTGACGGGCCTCGAACCGGGCACCAACTTCCCAAACCTGCGTAGTTTTGAAAGAGCCCAAGGCCGGGTCACAGCATTGGCCCCCGGTACATCGCGGCGCATGTCATTGGAGATGGCGATTCACGCCGACAAAGACTCAATCAAAGCGATCACCGAGGAAATTTCGCACCTGCAGAATTCGGTGACGCTGACGTTCAACCGCTCTCCACAGCCAAAATATTCGCCGTAAGAAGCATGACGCCGACGAGCATGATGTGCTCGTCGCATCCGGCTCGACATGACAATCCCAGATAAGCGGAGAGGCAGGGATTCGAACCCTGGGTACCCTTACGGGCACGCCGGTTTTCAAGACCGGTGTGCGATGATCGCAACATAGGCGTGGATCGGCAATTGCGATGCGGTGAGTTTTCTGGTTGCACTGATGGTTGCTGCCTTTCTTGGCCCGAAGATTTGAAACGTCTTGTCCGCTGT
>JANNDA010001077.1:0-5997 GCA_031387195.1 Planctomyces sp.
GTTTGCGGGCGACCCCGGACCAGTTGCCGTGGAAGGAACTGGGAGTCGAGTACGTCATCGAGAGCACCGGGTTGTGGACCGACGCCGCGAAGGCGAAGGGGCACATCACCGCGGGTGCGAAGAAGGTCATCATCTCGGCTCCGGCCAAGGGCGAAGACGTCACGATTGTCATGGGCGTGAACCACGAGACGTACGACGCGAAGGCTCACAACATCATCTCCAACGCGAGCTGCACCACCAACTGCCTCGCGCCGATCGTGCATGTGCTGTTGAAGGAGTTCGGCATCGAAGAAGGTTTGATGACGACCATCCACGCCTACACCGCGACGCAGAAGACGGTCGATGGCCCCAGCAAGAAAGACTGGAAAGGTGGCCGCACCGCCGCTCAGAACATCATCCCGTCCGCCACTGGAGCCGCGAAAGCGGTCGCATTGGTCTGCCCCGAAGTGAAGGGCAAGATGACCGGCATGGCCTTCCGCGTCCCGGTCCCGACCGTCTCGGTCGTCGACCTGACCGTGAAGACCGTCAAGGAGACCAGCTACGCCGAAATCTCCGCCGCCATGAAGAAGGCCAGCGAGACGTATCTCAAGGGCATTCTCGAATACACCGAAGACGAAGTGGTCAGCAGCGACTTCATCCACTGCAACGCCTCGTCGATCTTCGACAAGGGCAGTGGAATTGAACTCAACAGCCGCTTCTTCAAGCTGGTGAGCTGGTACGACAACGAATGGGGCTACAGCAACCGCGTCGGCGATCTGCTGAAGCTGATCATCAGCAAAGGGCTATAAACGAGAGTTTCCTCCTGAGTTGAATCAAAGCCGTGACAAGGGGATATCCTTTGTCACGGCTTATTTCTTGCCTGCAACACGAATCGGACAGAGATGGAAACTGCCACGCTCAAACTCTTCCTTACGAAGGGCGATCCGAAACGCCTTCGGACAGCCGAGATCTCTAATTGGACCGGCAAGGCGGTTGCCGGTCCACGAGCGGAATTAGATGGCATCCTGGCAAGAGACGAGGCTCATCATTCCGGAATCTATTTTCTAACCGGCACCGATCCGGACACGGGAAAGGACGCCGTCTACATCGGCGAAGCGGAAGTCATTCGTGATCGTGTAAAAGCGCATCTTGAAAAAGATTTCTGGCACTCGATCACCTTTGTCATCAGCAAAGACGAGAATTTGACGAAAGCACACATAAGATATCTTGAAGGTCGACTCATCAGCCAAGCTGAAGAAGCTGGTCGGGCACTTGTTCGCAACGGCCAAGCGAGCGGTTCAAAGCTGCCGGAATCGGATCGGGAAGACATGGAGGTGTTCCTCGCCCGAATCCATCAACTCTTGCCGGTGCTCGGAGCCGATTTCTTGGTTCCAGTCGTGTCGCACCGCAGAGAGGCCAAAAAGGCCCCGACATTGCTCTGTGAAATCAAAGGTCTTGTGGCTCGTGGCTTTCAAGGAATCGGCGGATTCGTCGTGCTCAAGGGGTCGCAGGCTGTGCTTTCAGAAAGACCATCAACTGAACGATACACTTACGCAAAATCGATTCGTCAAAGGCTTCTCCAAGACGGAGTCTTGGCTTCAAAGGAGAAGTTTCTGGAGTTCACCAAGGATTCAGAATTCACGAGTCCAAGTGCTGCGGCGTGCGTGATTCATGGTGGTCAAGCCAATGGACTTTTGGCATGGAAGACAGAAGACGGCAAGACTCTCAAAGAACTGGAAATTGAGTAGGCAGCCGATCAAGGCGCGTCATAAGCTGGCTGAGGAGGATGAAATGCAAATGCCAACCATCAGTTTGAAGGCTCACTTTGACGGCCAAACCATTCTGTTAGATGAGCCGGCCGAGTTGCCATTTGATGCTCAATTGCTGGTCACAGTCTTGTCGCCGGTTCCATCGAAGGCGGCTGCTGAACCGGAGCCGCTTTCCGCGTCGCGTCGAGAAGAAATTGAAGCCTGGATTCAGAATGCCGAAACCTTGGTGGCGGACGTCGATGCGGATGACGGACCAAGTTTGCAATCGGCGGTAACGGAAGTTCGTCGGCAGGCTCGGAGAAGTGTAGAGGCATCGCCGTGATATTTTGGACTGCGGCGGTCAGAACCGCCGCTTTTCAAAACGTCCCGATCGCTCATGATGCGAGCAAGATGGAGTTCGATGCGCTTTGAAAAGCGACGACTCTGGTCATCGCACTCCAAAGGTCGCTTGAGTTCTACGTGCTCATCGCTTTCAGTGAATCGTCAACCGCTTGCAGGACTCGGTCGATGTCGGCGGTCGTGTGAGCGGTTGAGAAACCGTGATGGCAGGGGCCGCCGCCGTAGTCGTGGAAGTAGATGCCGCGAGCGGTTGTTTGGCGGCAGAATTCCAACATCACTTCGCGGCGGTGACACAGGCTGTCACGATAGTTCTTCACCGGCTCGCGCGTGCCAAAGATGAGGCCGAAGCGGCTGCCGTGAGTTTGGAAGCGGCAGGGAATCGCGCTTCGCTCAGCGATGTCGTTCAGGCCGCGTGACAGGCGGTCGGACAGCTCGTGAATGTGTTGCCAGAATTCGGGCGTGCGAATCGCGCGAACGAACGCAAGTCCCGCGAGGATGCTTGGCAGCGGCGCATTGAAGGTGCCAGAGTGAGCCACATCGCCGACCGGTTTGAAGCGGTCCATCAATTCCGCTTTGCCAGCAATTGCGGAGAGGGGCAAGCCCACGCCCAGCGACTTGCCGATTGTGCAGATGTCGGGAGTCACTCCGAAGTCTTGTTGAGCACCTCCGGGAGACTTCTTCGCAAACGATTGGATCTCATCGAAGAACAAAATCAAACCGTGTTCGCTGGCGAGACGACGGGCTCCTTCGAGGAATCCGGGCTCTGGCGGGATCGCGCCGCAGTTGTAGTCAACCGGCTCGATCAAGATCGTGCCCGCCTCGTGCTTGTGTTGTTTGACGAGTCGCTCCAGCGCATCGAGGTCGTTGTACTCGGCGGTGATGATCAGTTCGGCGAGCGCCTGCGGAATTCCAGCACTCTCACGATACGGGGGCTTCGCATCCAACTGATCTGCCGGAGGATGTCCGCCGATGAAGGTGAATTCGTGGTAGCCGTGAAAGTGCCCGTGAAAGCGGATGATCTTGTCGCGACCGCTCACAGCTCGACACAGACGCAGCGCGTGCAATGTCGCTTCGCTGCCGGAGCCGGTGAAACGCACACGCTCGGCACAGGGGACGATTTCGCAAAGTTGTTCGGCGAGTTCGATGTGGTACGGCCCATCAAGGCTGCACATCAGACCGAGATCCCAAACCTTATCGAAGACTTCTCGCAAACACTCTGGACCATGTCCGAGCAACGCCGCTCCGTGGCTCATCGACATGTCGAGGAACTCATTCCCGTCAACGTCCCAAAATCGCGAGCCCTTCGCACGCGACGCATACACCGGCCGGCCCCAAGCTTGATTGAAGCGTGTGCTGGAACAGACACCGCCCGGCAGCACGGAGCGACCGCGCTCGATCAATTGCAGTTGCTCCGGTGACGGGTTCGGGACAGTGGTCGCAGACATGGAGATCTCCCATAAAAAGTAACCCGAAGCGTTAGCGAGGGCGGACGCTTCACAATGCGATGAACCTGAATTCGAAGTCTCTTGGAGCGCCCGCCCTCGCTGACGCTTCGGGTTACTTTTGCGGCTTCGCCACTCTACGGCTTTTCCGAGTGGCGTTTGACGTGGTCCAAAACACGGGCGAGGAAAGCCTCCTGAATATGCGGAGAGGCAGCGTGGCTCATGAGCGGTTCGTTGAGCATCTCTTTGGGACCGCGCAGCGCGTTGAATGCCGCATAGCAACTTGACGGTGGGCACGTGGCATCAACGAAGCCAACGCTCAGATCGGCGGCGTTCAGACCAGTCACGGTCAAGAACAGAACCAACGCAAACAGACTGCAAGTCACTCGCACCCATTGCGGTCGCATGATGTCAGGTCTCCGAAGATTGGTAGAACGATCGATCTGCAACATCGTTGCGAGAGCCTCTCTGGAGAACAACGATGAAGGCAACCAACTCCTCGACCGTCGTTGCCGTAAAGGCTATGACTTGTCGGCGAAGGGGCGAGTGATTCCAAACGTGGCACAGGCGGCTCGCCTGTGCTGCTCCAGTTAGGAAATCACAGGCGAGCCGCCTGTGCTACGTGGCCCGTACTTTTCAGGAGACAATCTCATGTCAAAGTTCAACATTGGTCTGTCGATCCTTGTCACGGTTGTTCTGGCGGCAGGACTGCTCGGCATGCCGACTGCCCGATCGAATCAGAACCAAGAGGTAAAGCCGATCCGTTGGGAATACATTTCCGAGCCGGTCGATGCGAATTCCGTCCAATCGAAGCTCAATGAATGGGCCAGCCAGCACTGGGAATTTATGGCGATGGTCGAAACGGATCGCGTCGTCGAGACGACGGACAAGTCTCGCATCATCATTGAAAAGTTTCAGGTTACTGCTCGCCGAGCGGTCAAATAGTGGATTCGTTCCATTCCAAGTTCTGACATATTGCCTTTGTGCTTGTTCGAGGGTTCAAACCATGCTGCGGATTTTGGTTGTTGGCATTGCGCTGTGCGCGATGTCGGACTACTTCGTAGGAATCGTTGACGCTGGCGAGTTCAACGAAGTCTTGAGTATCGGTGACAAGGTTCCCGCCTGGGAGAATCTGCCGGGAACCGATGGCAAGAAACACTCGTTGTCCGAGTTGAATGACAAAGAGGTTGTCGTCCTTATTTTCACTTGTCTGAGTTGTCCGACGGCCGTGGACTACGAAGAGCGAATCAATTCGCTGGCAAAAAAACACTCCGGGCCAGATGGAAAAGTGGCGGTCGTCGCCGTGTGCGTGAACCGAGTTGAGGCGGATCGGCTGCCGAAGCTTGAGGCGCGAGCGAAAAGCAAATCGTTCGCGTTCGTTTATCTCTACGACGAGTCTCAGAAGATTGCCAAAGATTACGGCGTGATCTTTACTCCGGAGTTCTACGTGCTCAACAAGGATCGCCAGTTGGTCTACATGGGGGCGATGGATGACAGCACTGATCCGAAGCTGGTCAAGCAAAACTTTGTCGAGTCGGCTATTGCTGCCGCGCAAAAAGGTGAGAAGCCCGCCGTCACCGAAACGCTCGCTCGTGGGTGTCGTGTGCGGTACGTTCGCGAACGCAAATGACACCAGAGGCATAACAGTCGATATCCGCAATATCGGGAGACGCTCAGCTTGGCTATGACCACCGTCGAATCACACTTTGAAAACGCACTGGAATCTGAACTGACACCGCAGGAAAAGAGCCTGCTGAAGACCTTGAACCGTCCGGAGAAGATCCAGACATTTTTGGACGAGCAAGTCGTTTACCACAAAGAAACCACATGCCGTTCGCCTCGGCGAGTTCTGCGGGACCGAGTGGCTCAATGCGCTGAAGGTGCGTTCTTGGCGGCGGCGGCACTGCGTATCAACGGACATGCACCGCTCATCGTCGATCTCATTACCGTTCGCGACGACGACCACATTTTGACGGTGTTTCAAGAAGATGGTCGCTGGGGTGCGATCGGGAAATCGAATTATGCGGGCCTGCGATATCGCGAGCCGGTCTATCGAACGCTCCGCGAACTGGTCATGTCGTACTACGAGCATTACTTCAATCTGGATGGCGAGAAAACACTGCGAGGTTATTCGCGGCCCGTGAATCTCGCGCGGTTCGACCCCATCGATTGGATGGTGACCGAGGATGACTTGTGGCCGATCTGTGAGTATCTCTGCACGATCGCCCATGCCCGTCTGCTGACGCCGCGTCGGGAGCGGCAACGCCAGTTTGTGGATCAGCGGTTGTTTGATTCGGGACTGCTCGGATCGATCTAACCTTGTCGCCGAGAGTGCAGAACAGCGTTTGCGAATTTTGGTTAGGCGGGGGAGAGGCGGGATCGGGCGTGGAGGCCGGGGCGGGTTTGCTGGCGGGTGGTCCAGAACGTCTTTAAGGGTTGGCTGTCGCTCAGACGGTCGGAGCGGAGTT
>JANNDA010000565.1:0-15061 GCA_031387195.1 Planctomyces sp.
GACGACTTGCCCGCGCGAACCGGCCACGTTGACCTGCTTTTCGACCGGCGTGAGCTTGTAGTACTTGCGTTGCACCTTCACTTCGAGCCCGGCCTTCGTGATGTGATCTTCGAGCGTGAAGTTGGTCAGGTAGGCGTTGAAATACAAAGGATTGGTCATTGGTTGATTGCGAAGCGGCTTCTTCCGCAGTTCGACGACATGCTCACCCGCCGTCAGTGCTTCGCCTTCGATCACGAACTTGTTGTTGAAGCTGAAGAGCACCTCCGGCGTGATCTCGACGGTTTGCTTCAGTTCGCCATCGACCAGCACTTCGACTTGCAGGTTCGGTTTGTCTTCGCCGCTTTGCTTGAGGTATTCAGCCAGCGCTTCGATGCAAACCGCCGTGTCGCGCGTGCTGTTCCAGTACGTCGCGTGCTTGCGGTTGTTGAGCAGGTATTTGACGAGCCGAGACGCTCGCTCGTCTTTCGCATCGACGCGAGACAGCAGCTTCAAGTAGTAGCCGTTCGCCTCGATGTCGCTGCCGTACCAATGCCACCAATAGTTGTCTTCGGGAAGTTTGAGATAGGCCGTTTGGTTCTCGGCGTCTTGGACGACGAATTGCTCGATGTTCTTGAGGATCATCGCCAGCTTGTCGGTTTGTTTTTGTTTGTGCAGGGCGAGGCCGAAGACGGCTTTCGCGTAGACGGGGAGGTGGATTCGGTCGCGGTAGAGGTAGGTAAGCATGTCTGCGGTTGGGAGTGGCAAGCTGGAAGCTTGCACGACGTCGGCATCGACCAAGGTCATGTAGACGAGGGCGTCCAGCGCGTCGGCGTGTTCTTTCCACGGATGGGTTTTCGCCGGAGCGTTCTTCAGTTTGTGGATCTCGCCGGCTTGATAGCGTTTGAGCCAGTCGATGCCGCGATCGAGGACGCCCGGGACGATCGCGACGTCGTTCTCGCGAGCGATCTGCAAACCGTGAACGACAACGGCGGTGGTGTGCGGGTACGAGTGCTCGCCCCAGCCGGAGAACCAGCCCCAGCCGCCGTCGCTGCATTGCATCTCGGTCAGCCGGTCGAGGCCGCTCTTCACCATCGTGGTGACTTCGGCTTCATCGAAGACGGGGTTGCGATCGAATCGCTGCCAACCCTTTGCTCGATCGACGTCGTCACCGATTTCTTGAACGTTCAAGTTCGTCCGCTTCTGCTGGATCGCTTTCAGGTCGAGCCCCATGTTTCGCAGGATGCGTTGCGTGACGACCGTCGGCAGGAAGCGGTTGAGCGTTTGCTCGGTGCAGCCATACGGGTAATCAACGAGATACGGCAGCGCATCGACCATCGCTCCGGCCAGGGTCGGCGAATACCGCACTTCCAGCCGCGACTGATTCGCTCGACGTTCTTTCGGGACATTGATCGTCACGCTGCCAGAGGCCTTGTCTGGCCGAATGACGCCGGACCAACTCTCGGTCTTGAGCATCCCGTGGACGTAGACCGGGAACTTCATCTCCATCGCATCGGACTCTTCGTCGGTCAACGCGGACATGCGGACGACCGCTTCGCCCTCGTCGATGACGGTGACTCGCCAATCGACACGCTCTTCGCCGCCCGCTTTGATTTTGATGCGTTTCACCAACCGCATCAGCCGGAACGCGCTAGCGTCCGGTTTGCCCGATTTCACTGAATCAGACTCTGACGCTAGCCCGTTCCGGCTGATTTGTGCTTCGACTCCCGCTCGCATCAGCCGCTCATCAATCTCCAGCACCGCTTCGACTTCCTTGTCGATCTTCAGATAGTTGTGAATGTTCGCCGAGAGCACGACTTCGTCCTTCTGCACGAAGAACCGCGGCGCTTGCAGACGCACGAGCAGATTCTTTTTCGTGGTGATCTCGGCCTCTCCCTGACCGACTTTCGTCCCCAGGCCCATCGCCCAGCAGCGGACTTTCCAGCCGGTGAGCTGTTCCGGCATCGTCAGCGAAATCTCGGCGAGCCCCTCTTTGTTCGTCGTGACGGCGGCGGCCCAAAACGCCGTGTCTGCAAAGTTCTTGCGAATCGTCGGCTGCACGGCGTTCGGCAGTCCGGCTCCGCCGTCGTCGTCAGCGAGGCCAGACGCTTTCTCGCCCGCACGAGTCAATGAATCGAAATCAGCCACCGCTCCCGCCGCCCCACCCAGTCCTCCTGAATCCGACTGACCTTTCATCATCATGCGGTTGGCATTCATTCCACCACCACCGCCCAACCCACCGGGTGCTGAAGCCGCCATCGGCATTCCGCGACCGCCGCTACGAGCTGTTGCGCGTGGCGCACCCCCCATCATCATCTCTTCGACAACCAGCGTTCCGAACACACCGAGGTCATTCATCGCCAACTCGCCGTTCTTCACGAGGTTGTACGTGTGACGGCTGAGGCTCGATTCGGAATGCGGTTGATGATGCCGACGCCACTTCCAAAAGAAGTCCTTGATCTCCGGCACGTTCGAGCCGCCAGAGATGTACTCGATCGACTTGTCGTAAACGCTCAGCACGGTCGAACCGACAAACGGCTTGCCGTCGAAGTCGGTTAGCTTCACCAGCACCTTCGCGGGGGAGCCGGGTTTGTACTCGTCTTGGCTCGGCTGCACGGCAACGTTGAGCACGCGCTTCTCCGGCGGCACGACGATCTCACGCATCTCTTGATGCAGTTGCCCGTCGGCGACTCGCACCGCTTCGATGAAGAAGTTCGGCATGTCCCGCTGCACGACATCGATCTGCTCGACGTGACTCTTGCCGTCGAGCCGGATCAATTTCGGCGGCAGACAAATCCCGTTGGTCGGTCGCAAGAACAGCAGCACCGCCCCATCCGCCTTGTTCGTGTTGATCAACAACCGGATCTTTTCGCCCGGAGCGTACTCGCGTTTTTCAGTAACGAGTTCGAGATCGTTGAAGCGGAACTCGCTCCCATCGAACCCCTCGCCGCGCACGACGAAGAGGTAGCCACCTTCCTGCTCCCGTAGAGCAGGCGGTTCGCCTGCTCCCTTGGGCGGTTGACGCCTTACGCCGATCAACTCAGGCGAGCCGCCTGAGCTACGGAGCTTGTAGCTCAGCCGATACTGCCCGGCCTTCGCCGCCTTCATCTGCTGCCGCGCATAACCTTCCGCATTCGTGTCGAGCTTCCACGTTTGCACGGCCTTCTCGACCGGTTGGTTCTCTTTGTCATACGTGATGGCGAACAGCGTCAGTTCGCCGGTCCCTTCGATCGGCTTTTGATCGAGCGTGTGTGCGGTGAACTCGGCGAGGATGTCGTCGCCGGCGCGATAGTGACCGCGATCGACCCACGCGAAGACTCGAAACGGTTGCCGAGCGACGAGCACATTCCCTTGCCCGACGATCGTCCGCCGTGACTGATCGACGACCTCGGCGGTGATCGAGTAACTGTGATCCGTGTCGGGATGCGCGGCCTTCGCGAGCGCCGTGTCGAACTCAACCTTCAGCGTCCCGTCTTCGCCGATCACCCCTTCGCGTTCGGCGACCACTTCGGGCGCTTCGTGACCTCGGCCCCACCACATCGGGATCGGACGCTTGCAGCCCCAGCGAGACCAGCCGGGATACCAGGAATAATCGCTCGCGTACCACCAGTAGCCTCGGCCATAGAACCAGTCCCACGGCGCTCGCGGATACCACTCGCTGCTGTGATCGGTTCGCAGGATTTTATATTTCACCTTCGCCTGCGACACCGCGCCGCCGAAGTAGTAGTTCGCGCGGATCGTCGCCGTGATCGTCTCGCCCAGCGACACCGGTTCCTGCGGCGCTTCGATCTTCACCTCGAATTCCGGCTTCTTGTATTCCTCGACGCGAAACGATCCGCCGCCGTGCCCAACGACAGACGCTTGCCACACACCGAGCGGCGCGTCCTTCGGCAATTCGTACTCGCCGTTGAGCCCTCCGAACTCGTCCGTCTTGAACGGCTTTTCGAGAACCTTCTCTCCCTTCGGATTCAGAATCTGCACGGTGAAGTCGCTCTTCGCGAAGCTCGATTTGTCCGGCTGATCGTATTTGGCGTGCTGAATCCAGAACTTGAATTGCACCTTCTGAGCCGGTCGATACACGGGCCGATCGGTGATCGCGAAGACTTTCGTCGCGTTGTATTCCGGGTCGTGGCGATCCTGGAACCAGACGTTCGTGAAGCCGTGATACGCCATTCGCCCGGCGGCGGTTCGCGCGATGATGACCCATTGATGATCGTTCGGCTGCTGAGCCTGTCCGAGCAACACTTGCCCGTCGGCGTTCGAGAACTCCGAGAAGTTTTTCGTCAGCACTTTCCACTGTGGTTTGTCCGGCGCGACTTGTTCCTGCTTCCAACCGAAAAATTCGAGGTTCGCTTTCTCGATCGGCCGCCCCGTCACCGCGTCGCAGACGTAATAGAACGCTTGCTTGTCGAGGTGCTTCTTGACGATCACCGTGTCCGCGACCCAGACGATGATGCGGCTGAGGTTGCCCTCCTTCATCTGCGCCTGCACCAGATACGCCCCCGGCTTTTGCAACGGCGTCGTGACGGTGACTCGATCGTCGATGTAGTTCGGACGCGGCGTCAGCTTCAGATCCCATTCGGCCACTTTGTTGCCGACGTACTGCTGCTGGTTCTCGTGGACGATGCGCTGCCCGATGTCCTCAATGTTGATTTTCTGCCAGTCGAGTTGCCCCGTACGACTCTTGAGATAAGCCTTCACGTCGGCCAACAACTTGTCGATCTTTAGCTCATGAGCCGTGAACTTGACCGCGTCGCCGTTGCGGAAGCGGAAGTCGAAAGTCGCTCCCTTCCCCGCCGCTTGCGTCGCCGAACCTTCAAAGCGGCCCCAGTTCTTGACGATCTGTTCGAGCGCTTTCTTCCGATAGCCGTCCTGTCCCGCGCCGTGCTTCGCGACGCATTGCTGCCACGCCTCAGCGGCTTGCGGATACTGCCTGCGGTTCTCGTAGAAGTGAGCGATCTGATCGTGAGCGAGTTCGACGTAACTGTCTTTCCCGTTCGCGATGATCTGCCGCCACAGGCGATACGGATTGAACTCGTCGGGCAGCTTGAAACGTTTCACTCCCGTTGCCAGCCGAGCGATCGTTTCGTCTTCCGTCAGTGTGTGCAGCGCGAACGTGCCGGTCTTCTCCTGGTCCCCCTTCGCCCCGTCACCGCGAGCGGCATCCTCCGCAAACCGACTGAACCAACCGAAGTGAGCCATCGTCTCGACACCAAACTGGCTCTGCAAAAACGACGCGAAGTTCAGCAGCACCTCGTTGCGACGCCCCGCATTCAGTTCCATCGTTTGAGCCAACATCCAACGCCAGCGCTCGCCGTCCGATTTCGCATCGGCATAGCTCTTCGGCACCGCGTGATAAATCGGGGTCCCCTCCGCGTCGACTGGAGCACCCTGCGGCTGATGACCTCCCCACCAGTAGTAGCCGTCCTCGTAATCCGGCAACGTCGCGAGGTCGGACAGCACTTGCAGCTTCCACGCCTGCGACTGTCCATTGCCCATCAACAGCACCTGCGCGAACTGCCAATGAAACTCCGCAGCCGCTGCTTTGTCGTCGTCATTCAACGCCAGTGGCAACGCCTGCGTCAGCAACTGCAACGCATGCACGCGGTCTCGCTCCGACGCATGCACGTGCTTGCCGTCCCCGCCACGATGACCACCGCGATGAAACTTCCCGGCGATGATCACGCCGTTGTGCTCGATGTGCAGATACGACTGGGCCGCCGCTTGCAGCAATCGCCAATTCGTCATGTGAACCTCAACGACCTTCTCGCGGAAGTCGTCGATCTCATCGACTCGACCCAGGTTTCGCAAACATTCAATCCCGTTGTTGAGTGCGTCCGGCATCTCTCGCGCCGGTGAGTTCGCATCGAAGCTCAGCTTGCGAAACTCCTCGAACGCATCCTTGAAGTTGCCTGCGTTCATTTTCTTCTGAGCCTCACCCAAGCTCGGCGGCTTTTGATCCGCGCCGATCGCCCACACTCCGAGAATCGCCACCGCCAAACACCCGCAAACCAACAGAGCGGTCCAACGCATGATGCATCCTATTGATAACAAGACAGGGGTCAGGCACCGCAAAATTCAAAATTGGCGGGACGACGCTTTCTATGCCACGACGCTTTATCCCGCCAATTTTGAGTTTTGCGGTGCCTGACCCCGGACTTTCCTACCGATCAAATCACAGGCGAGCCGCCTGTGCTACGTTTGAAGTCGCCGTTCGACGAGCAGCTTTGCAAAAAAGTTCCGATGACTTCTGACACAAGCACGACGCGCCAGCGAGTGGTTCGAGCCGCGCTACCACTCGCTCGCGCGTCGTGCTTCAAAACGTTCACTCACAAACTCGCTGGACAACTCGCCGGTGCTTCCGCCGCGTCGAGAAACATCCGCTGCCACAATTCCAAACAGAGCAACGCCCACAAGCGGTGCGAGTGATCGGTCTTCTGTTGCTGATGTTCGTCGAACAGCCGTTGTACTGCGGCCGGCTCGAAGAAGCCGCGAGACTGCGTGCGTGAATCGAACAAGACGTCGCTCAAGAACGGTTTCAATTCGCTGCGGAACCAGTTGGCGAGCGGCACGCCGAAGCCCATCTTGCGGCGGCGCTGAATCGACGGCGGCAGCAGATCGGCAAACGTGTCGATCAGGATTTGCTTCCCTTGATTGCCATGCAGCTTCAACTCGATCGGCATCCGCGCGGCGAGTTCAATCACCTCTTGATCGAGGAACGGGCTGCGGCATTCCAAGCTAAACGCCATGCTGGCGACATCCACTTTCGTCAGGATGTCGCAGGGCAAATAACTGAGGATGTCGGCGCACGTCGTGCGCGTGACGAAGTCGCGGCTGGGACACGCGGCATACGCATCGAGCAAAAAATCTCCCGCGTTGTGATCCCCCAACGAATGGGCAAACTCCGGCGTGTAGAGTTCGTGGCGTTGCGATTCCTCGAAGATCCCGACCCAGCGCAGATAACGCTGCTCCGGCGTTTGACCGAGCGCTCGCAGAAACCGTTTCGCTCGACGACGCAACGATGTCTTCCCCGCCCCGGACGGAATCTTCTGCCAGATCTTGGCGGTCAACAGCTTCTTGAGCACTCCCGGCAACCGATCGAACCGCGATGCGAGCTTCACCGCCAGATACCGCGTGTAGCCACAGAACATCTCGTCCCCGCCGTCACCCGACAGCGCGACGGTCACATGCTGCCGAGTCATCTCCGACAAATACATCGTCGGAATGGCCGAGCTGTCCGCAAACGGCTCGTCGTAATGCCACAACAGCTTCGGCAGGATGTCGAGCGCGTTCGGCTCGACGACCAACTCGTGGTGTTCGGTCTTCAAATGAGCCGCCGCCTCCCGCGCGAACGATCGCTCGTCGAATTCTTTGACCGGGAACCCAATCGAAAACGTGTGAACCGGCCGCTCCGATTGCTCCTGCATCAAGCCGGTGATGATCGTCGAATCGATGCCGCCGGAAAGAAACGCCCCCAGCGGCACGTCGCTGCGCATCCGCAAGCGAACGGCTTCGGTGAGCGTGCTGCGTAATTCTTTTCGCCACCGATCGGCCGACCACGTGGAGCACGTTTCCACCGTGCTCGTCGCCCCTTCTTGTTGCGCACGTTGCAACCGTGCTCCACGATCCGGCTCAAACGGCGGTTGCCAATATCGCTGCACCTCCAGCTTGTCGTTGTCGAACACCGCCACATGCCCCGGCGGAAGCTTGTGGTAGTCGAGCAACATGCAATCCGGATGCGGCACGTACTGGTAACACAAGAACGAGTCGATCGCGCGAACATTCAAGCGTCGCGGAGCACCGGGAACCAACAGCAGCGCTTTCAATTCGCTGGCAAAAGTCAATTGGCCTCGATCAAGCCGATAGAAGAGCGGCTTCTTGCCGACTCGGTCGCGAGCCAGCAGCAATCGCTTGCGCCGGTCATCCCAAATCGCGAACGCAAACATCCCGCGCAGCCGCTGGACGCAGTCGGGACCGAGTTCTTCGTAGAGATGGACGATGCACTCGGTGTCGGTATTCGTGCGAAACCTGTGGCCGCGCGCTTCGAGGTCCGTCCGCAGTTCTCGATAGTTGTAGATCTCGCCGTTGAAGACGATCCACACGCTGTCGTCTTCATTCGCCAGCGGCTGATGTCCGGTGTTCAGATCTATGATCGAAAGCCGTCGAAATCCAAGCGCCGCCGCGGGGCCGGTTTGTTGAGAGGAGCTCGCTTGCGATTGATTAATTGTTTGCGCGGGAAACGTTGAGCCTCGCAGCGGATCGCCGACGGCTGTGGAAAAATATGTCCCGGCATCATCGGGGCCGCGATGTCGAATCGCGGAAGTCATCCGTTCGAGCGTCGCGGACGACAACGGAGCAGCCTCCTGCGACCAAGCAGCTCCTGCGATTCCGCACATGCCATTCCCTCCGTGAGCGATCTATCACTTCGCGACCGCGCTCTTTGAATTCCAATCCTGACACGCCCAAGTAGCGTGGGCTTCAGCCCACGCGGAAGTGTTATTCCCTGCAACGTGGGCTGAAGCCCACGCTACCTTTGACTGTTGTCGGGCGCGTCAATCCTCGGATCGGAGATTGACGCCGCCGAATTCCAGAGGCAAGTCAGGTCCACACGGCTGCGTGAGGTCTCACCGCACGAACGAGGAAAACATCCGCACCATCGCCACGATGACGATCGTGCCGGCGACATCGAGCAACGCTCCGTAGCGGATCATGCGGCTGAGTGGGACCATGCCAGAGCCGTAAACGATGGCGTTGCAAGGAGTGCTCACGGGCAACATGAAACCGAGGCTGCATCCAAAAGTGGCTCCCAACGCTGGCTCCAGCGGATCAACTCCAGCGGCTTGAGCCATCGCGATGACTACGGGAACCACGATGTTGGCGGACGCCGTGTTTGAAGTGGCTTCAGAAACGAGCGTGGCCACCAGCGTCGCCGCGACCAAGAAACCAAAGCTCCCGGCATCCGGCAAGAAGGCGATCATGTTCTTGCCGAGGGCTGCCGCCAGTCCCGTATCTTGAGCCAGCACACCGAACGCAAAGCCGCCGCCGTACAACAACACGACACCCCAGTCGATCTTCGTCGCTTCGTCCCAAGTGAGGGCGCGATTGCCTTTCTTACCCGGCAGCAGGAACAGCAATCCCGCGCCGAGCAACGCGGGCACCGCTTCGGGCAGGCTGGCTTTGCACCACTTGAAGGGGTCGCTCGCTTCACCCCAGCCGAGTGCTACGACGCCCGGTGCGACCCACAGCGAGACCATCAAGACGAACGCAATCAGCGTGCTGATTTGCCCGCGAGTCCACGGGCCGAGTTGCTTGCGCTGCCGCTCCAAATACTCGCGCCCGCCGGGCAACTCTTTCATCCCCGCCGGACAAAGCCAGTTCAAGTACACAAACATGAAAAGATAGAGCACGAGGACAATCGGCACGCCGATCAGGCACCACTCAAAGAACGTGATCTCCACCGGCACGCCGTTGAGCTTCACATGCTGTCGGATGAAACCGAGCCCAATCGCGTTGGGCGGTGTTCCGATCGGAGTGGCCAGTCCGCCGATGGATGCGGAAAACGAGGTCATCAACATCAGGCCGGTGGCGTAACGCGGGTCGAGCCGATTCGTCATTGCTCCCGTCGCCGTGTGCGTACTGTTTTCGTGCAGCACCTTCAGGATCGATAGCCCGATCGCGAACATCATGGCGGTCGTCGCCGTGTTACTGATCCAGGCAGAAATGAATGCGGTCGTCGCACCGAACGCAAAAAGAACTCGCGATGGGCTTCCGCCGACCGCGCGGAGTGTCAAGACGCTTAACGCCAAACGACGGTCGAGCCCGTGGAGTTCGATCGCTCGTGCGAGCATGAACGAACCGATGAAGAGAAACATCAACTGATCGGCAAACGGAGCAAAGACCACCTTGGCCGGGGCAAACTTCGACGGATCGAGAACCGGTGGAACAGCCTGCAATACCACGCAGGCTGTCGCGCCGAGCAACGCCGTCAGCGGCATCGGAATCGCTTCGGTGACCCACAACGTCACGACCGCCGCCATCACTGCCGCCAAGCGATGAGCGGCCGGTTTGTCCGCCAATGACTCAAAATTGGTGAACCACACCAACAAGAAAAACAGCGGTGCCAGCCAGAGTCCCGCGAGCCCCCGCAGATGTTCAAATCGCTTTTCAAGATCGGACATGTTCACCTTCAATGTCATTTCCAGCGGTCATCCTCGAAGGGATGCAGCAGCTTTGCGACGGACGGTTTGGGGATGTGATCGACGAGTGCTTGTGCCATGCGCATGTCATCTTGCGAAGTGATCTTCAAATTCATCGGCGAGCATTCGACAACAGCGATGGGATGACCCAGACGTTCGACAAGCTGGGCTTCGTCAGTCGGTTGAAAGTCGCCGCGTTGGGCATACGCATCGAGCAGCAATTGTCGTCGAAAAACTTGCGGCGTCTGAGCGGCCCACAAGCGGTCGCGTGGGACGGTCTTCTCAATGCGGCCGTCGGGCGTCACCAATTTGAGCGTGCTGCTGATCGGCGTGGCGGGAATCGCTGCGCCGGTTTTCTCAGCCGCTTTGAAAACGGCGTCGATCCATTCGTGAGCCAGCAGCGGTCGAGCCGCATCGTGGACCGCAACGAAGTCCACGTCCGCGCGTACTCGCGACAAAGCACGTTCCACCGTGTCGGCTCGTTCGGCTCCCCCTTCAATGAGGGTCAGGTCCATGAAGGCGAGGTTCGAGCGATACTTCTCCTTGAACCATTCGAGATCTTCCGGCGACAACGCGACGATCCGTTGCACGACGTCGTCCCGGTTCACGAACGGTTCCATCGCACGTAACCAAACGGCGCGGCCCTTGAGTTCCTGAAATGGCTTCTTATTGGGAGTCCCCATCCCCAACACGGCGGCGGCGGCGGCACCACCACTAAACCGGCTGCTCTTCCCGGCTGCCGGAAGAATCACGGCAAATGTTGACATCGGTCGCCCCTGTTGTTGACCACGTCTTCCGATGTGGGTTGTCAGCAGTGCGATGCGAGATGTCAATCGGGTCGGCTCAACAACAAGGGCAGCGCGAAATCTCACCCTCACTCAAGTGGTGTCACCCTTACCCCGCCGAGCTTGCCTCGGTGGTTCCAGGCTTTTGCACTACGCGCCTTTTCACTTCTCATTCGTCGTAGTGCGGAAGCCCGATTCCACCGAGACAAGCTCGGCGGGGTCGCCTTGACCGAGTCGAGTTCACACGCGCAGGCCGGGGATCGGCTCGTAGTCGGAGAAGATTCGCGCGAGGTCAAAAGGAAGGCCGCGCTGTAAGCGGACTTCGCCGACGTCCAGCAGCGTGTGCATGATCGTGCCGATCAGATTTTTGATCGTCACTTTATCGGACAATGGCTCGCCAACATCGCGTGTGGATTGTCCGATGACGCGGCCCATCGGTAAGCCGCCTCCCGATAACAGCAGCGGAGCCAGATTGCCCCAGTGGTCTCGGCCACCGCGACTGTTGATGCGCGGAGTACGGCCCATCTCGCCGCAGCAGACCAGCAGAATCTTGTCGCTCAAGCCACGAGCTTCCACATCTTCCAAGAAGGCGGAGATCGCATGATCGAACGGGACACCGCAGTACTTCATGCCTTGTTCCACTCCGGCGTTGTTCACGTCGGCGTGATTGTCCCAGACGAAGTTGGTGGTGACGGTCACGAAGCGGCAGCCTGCTTCGCACAAGCGACGTGACAACAACATCAGCTTGCCCAAGGTCTGCGTGTGATCGACATAGAACTTGTGGTTGTTCAATTTCTTGTCGATGTCATCGGGCCGCATGAGTGGAGCGGTGTCGTAGCGGGCGATGACCTTCGGATCTTCTTTGCTCAGATCGAACGCATCGGCCACACCGCGCAGGATCGTGTCGAGCGCCTGCTCCTGAAACTTATCGAGCCCGTCCGCCTGCCCGCGCACATCGATGGTGCGGCGGATACGGTCCAGTTCCAAACGCAGTTGTCGGCGATCGTCGAGCCGCTCACGAGGCAGCGTCAGCTTCAGGCTTTGTTGAAACGGGCCGTCGCTGCCGGGTGTGAACGGGGCATAGGACGAACCCAACGCTCCCGCATCGGTGAATCGACCGAACCCCGTCTGCATCGGTTGAGCATTCGGATTGATCGACTGCGGAAACAACGCGGCGTTCATCGGCATACCGGTTTGCGAATTGACCGTTCCGGCGACGCGAGTGAACAACGATCCCAAATTCGCTTTCAGAGTGTCCGCGCTGACGATCGGCTTGATGTCGTGGTTGCCGTCACCCGTCACGAACGAGCGCACGACGGACAGCTTGTCGGCCAGTTGAGCCAGTTTCGGAAACGTGGCTCCAAACGTGACTCCTGGCAGCGCGGTTTGCACTTCGCCGTTGATGCTGTGAATGCCAGTGGGGGCGGTCATCTTGGGATCGAACGTTTCGATCTGACTGGGACCGCCGTGCATGAACAGGAAAACGACCGACTTGTCGGTCGCCACGGATTTTCCAGCGGCCGATGCCTTCGTCCGCAGCCAGTCGCTCAGCGTCAGCCCGCCCAGTGACAACCCACCGATCCGCAGAAAGTCTCGTCGCGAACCGCGTATGCTTGGATCGAGAAAACTCAGCATCAATTCGGTCTCCCAAAATCAGCCGACCGCTGTCGGATGGCGACAACCAATCGGTCACAACTTATCTGTAATCGGCCATCACTTCCACGGGCAATCGGGCGAATCATCGAGTTATTTCCTCGACAGACGAGCAATGAGCCGGATGAGCCCAGGATATTGACGATTGCGAACGCGAACCCTGTTGCGATAATCCGTCCGAAGAAAGTGAGGCTCTGATGGCCACTCAAACCGATCTCCAATTTATCTCGAATGCGGCCGGACGGCCCGTTGCCGTGATCGTCCCCATTGAAGTCTGGCACGAGATCGAGTCGGAACGCGAGACGGCGTATTTGCTCAAAAGCAAAGCAATGAGACGGCGGCTGCTGGAAGCCAAGGAACGCAGCGCGATCCATTCGGTGGCATTGGTCAACCAGAACCACTGAAGCACGAACTGGCCGGTTGCTGGTCGAAACGGATCGACGATGAACATCGTCTCGTTGATCAGGTGCTCAACGAAAAAATCAGATTACTGGCTTGCCGTTACCATTATTGAACTGACTTCAGCAACCAACATCCTGAGAGAAAAGCATGCTTCGCAACTTAATTCTACTGACCGCTTTGTTCGTCCCTGTCTGTGTCCAGGGAGCCGATCCGACTGTCACGGCCCCGCCCGAAGCGGCGGGGATGCAGTCGCTGTTCAATGGTAAAGATCTCGCCGGATGGGACGGCGATCCTCGGCTGTGGAGCGTCAAAGACGGAGTCATTCACGGTGAGACGACCGAAGCGAATCCGGCCAAGGGGAACACATTCATCATTTGGAAGGATGGCCGCACGAAAGATTTTGAACTGCGTCTCGCGTTCCGCTGCAATGCAACCAACAACTCCGGCATTCAATACCGTTCCAAGCACATCACGGAAGGCAAGGTTGGCAACGAATGGGTCGTGCGCGGTTATCAGCACGAACTCCGCAACGAGAACAAGCTGCCCAACGTGTCCGGCTTCATCTACGACGAAGGGGGCAAGCGTGGACGCATCTGTGTCGTCGGCGAGGAAGCGACTTGGGAGAAGGACGGCAAGAAGCTCATCAAGTCTGATTTGGTCGATCAGGCGGGGTTTCAAAAACTCTTCAAGCTCGACGACTGGAACGACGTGGTGATCATCGCCAAAGGAAACCACATCCAGCATTTCCTCAACAACACCTTGATTCTGGACTTCACCGACAACAATTCCGAGCTCGCACTCTCGGAAGGGATACTGGCTCTGCAACTGCACGCCGGGAAGCCGATGTGGGCTGAGTTCAAGAACATCCGCATTCGCGAGATCAAGTAACGCTGAGACAGCTCGATGAAGACTGAAACTTGCTGTGGCCGAGTGATGGAATTCGCCGAGAGCGACTCAGAACTGCGTGCCTTGTACGGTGCGCCTTCTGAACTCTCCGCTCGCAAGAGTCTGCCGAAGCTTGATCCACATTGCCGGTCTTTTATTGAGCGGTCTCCGTTCGTGTGCCTCTCGACGGCTGCCGCCGATGGTGCGGCTGATATTTCTCCGCGAGGCGACGCTCCGGGTTTTGTGCGAGTACTCGACGATCACACGTTGTTGATTCCTGATCGGCTCGGCAACAACCGCATCGATAGCCTGAGGAACTTGCTTCAGAACCCGCATATCGGGTTGCTCTTCTTGATCCCAGGAGTTGACGAGACACTGCGAATCAACGGCGTCGCACGCATCGTGGTCCGGTCGGAATTGCTCGAAGCCTGCGCGGTCAACGGGAAGGTGCCTCGCACCGGATTGTTGGTCGAGGTACGTGAAGCATTTCTGCAATGCGCGAAGGCTTTGATTCGCTCGCACTTGTGGTCCGACGAGTATCGCCTCTCACGCGATCAACTGCCGACGCTCGGAAAGATTCTGGTCGATCAGATCGGCCTCGCAACTCCGGTTGTCGAACTGGATGCGATGATCGAGAAGGCGTACTGCGAGAAGCTTTACTGACTGGCCGTAGGCCATGAAACCCGAAGCGTCAGCGAGGGCGAACGTTTCACAACGCAGGGAATTTGGAGTCTTGTGAAGCACTCGCCCTCGCTGACGCTTCGGGTTCCTTAGGGCGGCTCGTCTGCCGGCTACTTCGCAGCCGTCTGGAGATCTTTCGGCTCGTTGGCTCGAGCGACGGCGCAGGTCTCACCGGGGCGGAGCGACATCTTCTCGGATTGATGTTTCACCATGCGAGGCGCTCGACGTGACAGGGGATGCGGCGAAGACATGCCGACGCATCCGGGCAATGTGACCAGCAGGATCGCGACGCTGGCAAGAGTCAGAATTGATGAGCGACTTGTCTTCACGAGACAGCTCCGAGGCCAGAAGCATTCAACGTGAGGTGAGAAGAGAAGGCTGTTCCACACGAGCCCGACGCGCAAGCGAGGGATAAGAGCGATTGTCCCTCGCTTGCGCGTCGGGCTCGTGTGGAATAATGAGCGATCCGGCTTAACCGAATTC
>JANNDA010000593.1:0-2847 GCA_031387195.1 Planctomyces sp.
GCGCAACTCGAACAAGCCTTGCCCCGGTCGAACGTCAATCATGCCGGTTTCACTCAGTGGCAGCGACGAGAGCAGAATGAAGTCAGCGTTGCCTCCGCCCCATTTACGATGGCAGTGCGAGCAATTGGCCTGAAAATATGACCGCGCTCGCCCGTCAAGATTCTCTTTCGGGTCGTGGTAGTCCGTGAGACGTGTGAGCTTCTTCGGCTCTGACGGCAGCGGCTTGGTGAAGAGACCGAGATCGTTGAGATGCTGCAACTGATTCTTCGGCTTGCCGTCGCCGTAATCGAAGTCGCGGTTCATTTGCCCGGTCGTCGCACCGAGAACGTATTTCGCAGCCATCGTGTGACAGAGCGTGCATTCGGCACGGCTGGGGAAATGCCACTTCTGCTCCCGAACGCCGTTGGGTGCCGCTTTGTCTTTGATCTGGAAGATGCGGTCGGCTCCTTTCGCTTCGACCAGCTCGGCGTCGGTTTGCTCATCATTCCACAGGTACGTGTAGCCGTTCCAAACTTGAGCACCGTACTCGTCGTCGTTGCCAGGCATTTTGATGTAGTGCAGCAGCCGAGTTTCCAGCCGACGTTTGGTTTTCGGATTGCCTGGTTCGAGTTCGAGCGAGAATGTTTTCACCATGACCGTGCCGTCTGGAAATCGCCAACCGGGAATCGATCCCGGTGCGGGTGCGGGATAAATGACGGTGTCGAATTCGATCTTTGAGTCTCCCGGCACCGCCAAAAAACGATCCTTGAGAGCACCGTCTGACCACAGCGGCGCGATCACGTCATAAGGAATGACTCCCGCAGCCGGTTTGTAATCTTTCGTCGAAGCGAACAGGCCGGTCTGGCTGAGCTTACGTGGGAACTCTGGACTTGGCGTTGTGCTCGGCGGAACGGGAACCAGGTGATGCAGACCACCGCCCGCGAAATCGACAAACAGAATCTCACCGTCGGCGTCCGGGATAATTTCGACGATGCGGACTTGTGTGTCGCAGAGTTCACGATGCTCGGTGAGCTTTTTGGTCTTCTCGTCGTACCGCAGCATCCAGACTTTGCCCGTGTCGTAGTCACCGTAGATGTAAGCCCCGACGAGTTCCGGTAATCGTTTGCCGCGATAGATCCAGCCGCCCGTCAGCGAGCGGAAGTCGGTGTGCGAGTGCTCGACGATCGGCTGCTGAAATTCGCCCGGCCCTTTCGGTCGTTCGGGGCGGAAAGGATGCGTCCCTTCGCGAACGCTCCAGCCGTAGTTACCACCGCGCTGAATCAAGTAAACCATCTCCCACAGGTCTTGTCCGATCTCACCGGCCCAAAGCTGTTTCGTCGGCGCGTCGAACGAAAACTTCCAGACCTGTCGATGCCCGAACGACCAAATCTCACCGCGAGCTTTCGCAGCGCCCACAAACGGATTGTCCGCCGGGATGCCATACGTTTTGCCTGGGGCCGGATGATCGACATCGATTCGCAAAATCGCGCCCAGCAAATCGCTGAGGTCTTGGCCGGTCTGTAATCCGTCAGCGATGCCGCTCCCATCGCCGGTCGCCAGAAACAGCATTCCGTCCGGCGCGAATCGTAAACAGCCACCGTTATGTCCGCCGGAAGGCCATTCGAGAATGACTTCTTCCGACTTCAAATCGGCGGTCAGATTCTTGCCGCGAGCGACCGTGAAGCGAGAGAGACGACTTCCGTTCGGCGACGGATTCGCCGCGTCGGCGATCGACGTGACGTACACAAAACCGTTCTTCTCAAAATGCGGATGCGCCGCGATGCCGTAAATCGTCCGTTTCAAATCAATTACCAACTGCGATTCCGGCTGTTTGCTAGAAGCGTCGATGACCCAAATCTGGCCATGCCGTCCGGCGATCAGCAATCGCTTGGAATCAGGAATCAATCCGGCTGACAGTGGCTCTGCCAACTTGAGCTTTGGATAGGCCAACTCCAACCGATACGGATCAGGCGGCTCCGGAGAGCCAACGACCTTTGACGTGGTCCACAACGCCCGCTCAGCGGCGATTGCCGAGGTGACATCGGCGATCAGTACCAGAGCGGCAAAACACATCCAACAAGATCGCATTCGCATGGTCGTCTCCCATCATCGAATTTACGGTGACTCAATTCACGATTTCAAAATCACAACAAAATGCAGTCAAACTAGCGACCCCACCGAGCTTGTCTCGGTGGCTCGCAGGCTTTTGCACTACGGTGATCAAGTTCTTGAGCGAAGTCGGGCGTAGTGCAAAAGCCCTTAACCACCGAGGCAAGCTCGATGGGGTGGTGGTCACGTTGCGGGTTCAGGATCAGCAGACGGCGCATCGAATGTGCCCGCTACTGAGAAATCAACTCTCGCTCGAGTCTTGTCCTGATCTCATCGCGCACGCGACGGAACTCTCCGAGCTTTTCTGTGTCGGTACCCGTCGCATGAGCGGGATCATCGAACGGCCAGTGCCACCGTTCCACTCGGCCAGGAAAGAGCGGGCATTCCCGTTCTGCATTTCCACAGACGCTGATAATCAGGTCCGGCGGCGTCCCGTGAGGCGGCAAGTAATCGTTGATGGACTTGCTGGTCTGAGACGAGATGTTGATGCCGGATTCTTGCATGACTTGGACAGACAGCGGATGCACGTAACCTGCGGGCTTCGCTCCCGCCGAGAGGCTTTCAAAACGATCGCCGGCCAAGTTTCGGAGAAGTCCTTCGGCCATCTGGCTGCGACAGGAGTTTCCGGTGCAAAGAAAAAGGACTCGCCGCTTCGTCATCGTTCCGCCTCTAGCCGGGATTATTCATGGACTACTCACGCAGGACGCGGCGTGCCGCGATGTAACCCGAAGCGTCAGCGAGGGCGAACCGTGACGACGC
>JANNDA010000609.1:0-2192 GCA_031387195.1 Planctomyces sp.
TGATCGTCCGCGCCGCGGACGTGCGAGCAAACGTCATGTGCGCCTGCGGCACAGCCGTCGTTCCACGAGACTTTCGAAACAGATTCAGCGGATTCATGGACCGGCTCACGTTACGTTGCCGCGTACTGATTGCCGTCAACAAACGTTGCGGCTCCGTCGCAGGCGATCCCACAAGACAAGCCGTGAGCCTATTCAACGATCTTCGCGAATCAAGCAACCTACCTGATTTCCCCCAGAAATACCGTGGTTGCCTTCGCACCAATCCACACAACCCTCACACGGAGGAGGTGTCTTGGCAAGATCGCTCGTCGAAAATAAGGGTCACTTCGTCCGCTGAAACACGAACTCGTTGTTGCCGAGTCCTTTCGTTGGGATCAGCCTCAGTAACTTGAAACCGCGTTGTTCGTGGAATTGAACAATCTCATCGCAGGTGGCGAATTCAAACGGCAGGCCACCGATCCAGTCGATCCAGTCGTAAACTGGGGACATCCCACGGTCTCGGTGATACGAACCAAATTTGTTGGTACGGCCCAACACGCTGGCGGCACACATACGAGCGAAAAAGTACGGCACCCAAATCGCGAGCATTGCCCAGCGACCGAGCAACCCGGAGCAATACCTCTGCTTGACCCACAACCACATTTTCGACTTCCAGCCTTGATCGTTGTAGAGCGCAATAAACAGCCGCCCGTTCGGAGCGACCAGAGGAATGACATTTTCAATCGCCGACCACATCGAACCCGTGTGGTGCAACACACCCCACGAATAAACGATGTCAAACGAACCGAGGCTCTGGAGATAGCTCTGGTCGAGAACGCTGGCCTGTTGAATCGTCCAATTCGAGTCGTCCTGGAAATAACGCCGCTTCAATTCCTGCGTACAGCCGACTGAACTGGGGTCGAAATCGAACGAATGGACGATCGCGCCCAGTCGTCGTGCAGCCAGCGAAAAGAGGCCGCTGCCGCTGCCAGCATCGATGAACTTCATTCCGTCCAACCGATCGAGACCCAACTGCCGTTGCAAAGAAGTGACGGCGTTCTCGATCCGTTGCTCGGTGAGCACGGTCAAGAAATTACGCCAGTTTTTACCGAACTCAAAGCGTTCGCCCGACGCGACCTCCCGCTGAAAATCCACAGCGGTGGAATGGGACAACGGGTGAGAGTTGAGGTCAGTCGGGAGCACAATCAGCGGCCATTTCCAGAGTTTGGACGTTTCAGCGCGGCGGAGTATTAGGCAAACGGAAGCCCGTCACAAGTTCGTACGTTGTGTCTCAGACCGCCTCTTGTCGCCTGTTGGGGGTTTGAAGTACCATCGCGCCGTCGATCCGGAAAGAACGATTTTCCTAGCGATGGCGTCCACGGATGGATGTCCCATCGAACGTCGCGGTCAAGCGATTTTTACGCTCTCTCAAATTTGCCGCCGACCAGACAAACCCCAGTCCCGCTTCTGATCATCGGAAACGCATCTCATGAAGCTCACGGCCCCCTCTCGAACCGCATGCACTCTCTGTGCGGGACTATTGTTGCTGGCGTTGGTCACAGGCTTTGCCGATCACTTGGCCGCCAATCATCCTGGAGATGAAACGACCACCAAGCTGGTCTACAACATGGTCCAGAAATACCACATCAGCCAGCACCCGATTGATGACAAAATTTCCGAGAAGCTGCTGGACCGGTTCCTCAAAAACCTTGATCCGCAGAAGCTGTATTTCACGCAGCCAGACATTGATCAACTGAGCAAGTTCAAAACGGAACTCGATGATTTGATCAAGGCCGGCAACACCCAGTTCGCCTACGACGTCTGGGATATGTTTCTGCAACGCTTCGATCGACAGATGGACTTCGCGAAGAAACTGATTGTCGCCAACCACGACTTTTCGGTGGATGAGTCGATTGATATCGACGCCGAAAAGATCCCCTACGCCAAGTCTCAAGATGAGTTGAATGATCGGTGGCGCAAGCGGATCAAGTTTGAACTGGTCAATGCAAAGCTCGACAACGAGGATCTGGCTAACAACAAAGAGAAGCCGAAGGCCGCACCGAATCCCAAAGAGAAATCTGCCGGCATCATCGTCGAGCCGAAGGAACGACTCGAAAAGCGATATCGAATGCTGTCGAAGGCGTATCACGAGACCGAAGATTCCGAAAAGTTGGAGATGTATCTGTTAATTCAAGTCCGCAATTACAAGAACA
>JANNDA010001092.1:0-6913 GCA_031387195.1 Planctomyces sp.
CCCCGCTCGCCTCAATGTTGAATGAATGATAACGGCCAAGATCTTTTACTCCTTCCTCGGACCTCGAGGCGAATCCACCATGTTTACCCTCCGAAATGCCTTCTTCTCCTGCGTGGCTTGCGGTGCGGCTTTGTTGAGCCAATCTGCGTCGGTTCACGCTCAGTCGGCTTCCACAAACGTCACTCCCGAACTTCCCACGGCACGCTTGCTGAGCCGATATGGCATGGAGCGGGCTTGGTGGAGTCAGGCGTCGCTGAATCCGAAACGCGACAAAGTGATGCACATGGTGATTGACGAAGAAAACGTCTACATCCAGTCATCCAACGGTGTCGTCACGGCGTTCAACGCGGATAGCGGCAAGCAATTGTGGGCCGTCCAACTGGGAAACCGCGATGAGCCGGTGTTTCCTGGAGTATCAAACGATCGGCACTTCCTCACGGTCAATGGCATGACGATGTACTGCGTCGATCGCTTCAGCGGCCGCATGATCTGGGAGTTACAACTTCCCGCGATGCCATCCGTCGGGCCATCCGTTGACGACGATCACGTCTACATCGGCACGCTCGACGGCAGCATGTACTCTTTTGAGTTGCGGAAAATCAAAGAGTTAGCTCGCAACAATCTGTTGCCGAGTTGGTCCTTTCAGGCCATTCGCTGGCGTTACAAAACCAGCAAAGAAATCACTTCGGCAGCGTACTCCACCGGACGCTTGGTGAATTTTGCCAGCCGCGACGGCTCGTTGTATGCCGTGAGTTCCACCGAACGAGATCTGACTTGGCAGTTTGAAACCAACGCCCCGATCACCGCACCGCTGGCAACGACCGAAACGTCGTTGGTGCTCGCGTCCGAAGACTTTTACGTCTATTGCCTCGACCGCAACAACGGCTTGGTCCGCTGGGAATACGCTTCCGGATACCCGATTCGGAAGGCACCGCGAGTGATCGGCAACGACCTTTACATCCTGCCGGATCGCGGCGGTCTGCTTAATTTGTCGCTGGTAAATGGGGCCGAAAAGTGGTCTCGTCCGGGCGTGACGAACGTCCTTGGAGCCACCAAATCGCGATTGTTTGGAACCGACCCAACTGGGAATGTGGTGCTCTTGAATCGTGCTGATGGACGACCGCTGGGAACGTTGCCACTGCGAGCGTTCAGCGTCCGTTTGGAAAACGATCGCACCGATCGGCTTTACCTGGCGACTCCATCCGGATTGTTGGTCTGCCTGCGGGAACAAGGTTCTGAGTTCGCCCTGTATCACCGCTATCCGGAACGATCACCGATCGTTCCCGACGTCGAACCGGATGAACCCGCAGATGCCACCAGCGAAGCAGCTCCTGCCGAAGCCATGCCCGAAGAGCCGAAAGAAAAAGCAGCCGAGGCGAACTGAAACGATCGCTTGACGACTTCCAAAACGAACGACAGCCCGATGACAGTCGCGTCATCGGGCTCTGTTCGTTTTGGCGTGACACCGGAATTTTGAGTCGCGGAGCGACTCAGTGACGTCGCCGAGTCGCTCCGCGACTCGGATTGAAGCCGTTTATCGTTGCGTGGCGTTCGTTGCTGATGCGAAAAGCCGCCGATAACATGCCCGACCGCATTTGAACTTCCAACTCCGCTATTCGCGTCGAAAAGGGCATCATGCAAGACACAGCACCAAGTCAGGCCGCTCCAAACGCTCAGCGTTTACTCTGGGCGGGATTCATGGCAATTCTCGCCGCAGGCGTCGGGTTCTCCATTCGAGGTGGCATCCTCGGTCAATGGGCCGAGAAGTTCGGGTTCACCATGACCGACCTCGGCAACATCACCGGCGGTGGTTTGACCGGCTTCGGCATCATCATCCTGGCTGGAGCGTTCATCGCCGATAAGGTCGGTTACGGCAAACTGATGGCGTTGGCGTTCGTCACACATTTGATCTCGGCAATCCTGACCCTCGCTGCGGGAGCGGCTTTTGCCGCAGGCGGCAAAGAAGCCGCGTTCCAATGTTTGTACTGGGGCATGTTCCTGTTCGCCGTCGGTAACGGCTTCTGCGAAGCGGTCGTGAACCCGCTGGTTGCGACGCTCTTTCCGACGAACAAGACACATTACCTCAATATCCTCCACGCCGGCTGGCCCGGTGGATTGATCATCGGCGGATTGATGTCGTACTTCATGAATCCAGATGCTGCGAAGCCTGTGACCTGGGAAATCCAGATGTCGTTGTTCATGGTTCCTGTCTTGTTGTACGGCATCATGTTGCTCGGCCAACACTTCCCGAAGTCCGAAGCCAGCCAAGCTGGTGTGAGCTACGGCAAGATGTTCTCGCAACTATTGGCTCCCGTCATGATCGTGTTGCTCGTGATTCACGCTCTGGTTGGCTACGTCGAACTGGGGACCGATTCTTGGATCGGCAAGATCACCGGTGCGATCATGGCCTCGAAGCAGAAGGGACTGCTGCTCTTCGTTTACACCTCCGGCCTGATGTTCGCGTTGCGATTCTTTGCCGGTCCGATCGTGGAAAAGATCTCGCCGCTGGGACTGCTGTTTATCAGCGGCCTGCTGGGCTTCGGTGGTCTGCAATTATTGGGCGATGCCACGACAGTTGCGATGTGTATCACCGCCGCTACCGTCTATGCCTGCGGCAAGACGTTCTTGTGGCCGACCATGCTGGCTGTCGTTTCTGAGCAATTCCCGAAGGGTGGCGCGATCACCATCGGAGCCATCGGCGGAGCGGGAATGCTTTCCGCCGGTCTGCTCGGTGGTCCGGGCATTGGATTCGAGCAGGACTTCAACGCCTCAAACCAATTGCAAGCGAGTTCCCCGGCCGTTTACGAGCGTTACAAGTCGAACGAGGAAAATCATTTCGTGGGTTACAAAGTTGTCGGGCTCGACGGTGCCAAAGTGGGCGTGCTGGATGACGGCGGTAAGGAATTGGCTCGTGCGGCTGAAATCCTGAAGAAGGAAGGCAAGTCGGACAAGAACACTGATGCCCTGGTGAAGTGGTGGGACGAGGCAAAGACCACGGCAGATGCCGACAAAAAACTGGTTGATGAAGCTGGTTTGCACGGCGGCAAGGTGGCGTTGAAGTTGACGTCTTACGTGCCGCTGACGATGGCTGGCCTCTACTTGCTGCTCATTTTCTATTTCAAAGCGCGGGGTGGTTACAAAGCAGTGCATGTCAGCGACGAGCCCGAAACGGGTGCCGACATGGCCTAATCGCTTGTCGGCGTCTTCAAAGACGCATTCATTTTCAAACAGACCCCGCCTTTCGAGCGGGGTTTTGTTTGATACAGTGATTCGCGGAGGTTGCTCATGTCTCAAGCTGTGGCTACTCAACGAACTGCCGCTCGCGGCGGCAATGGATCTCGCGCGGTCGTGATGCCGGCCAAGCCTCGCGTCACCAAACCATCCGCAAGTGCTGCCCCGCGCGCCACTCACCGCTTTCTTTTGGACAGCGTATCGATCGGCATCCCCGGCTGGGTGGTCGATCATGCCTCGTTTCGCCAGTGGTTTCAGTCAAACGATTTTCCAGAAGAAGGCCGCGTCAGTTTTCTCGACGGCGAGGTGATGTTTGACATGAGCCGAGAACAAATCTTCTCACACGTTGCGATGAAAACAGAAATCGGTCGCGTCTTGGCAAACCTCGCCAAGCAAGACTCGGCCGGTACTTACTTTGGCGATGGCTTGTTGATTACCCATCTCGGCGCGGAAGTCTCGAACAACCCGGACGGAGTGTTTGTCGCAAACGCCAGCTTCGAGGACGGAACCGTACGGCTGGTCGAAGGTGCCAAGCAAGGGTTCATCGAACTGGAAGGTTCGCCCGACATGGTGTTGGAAGTCGTGAGTGACAGTTCGGTGCGGAAGGATTGCGAACTGCTGCGTGAGGCCTATTGGAAAGCTGGTATTCGCGAGTATTGGCTCATAGACGCTCGCGGCGATCGGCTCGACTTCCAGATTCTAAAGCACACCAGCAAAGGCTATTCGTCGATCCGCATGGTCGGTGCCTGGCTCAAGTCGTCGATCTTCCGAAAGTCATTCTGTTTGGTCCGTTCGACAAACAAGCGAGGTCTTCCTCAATTTACACTCGAAGTCCACTAAGCGTTGGTCGCGTTCGCCTTCAGCATTTGCAAATCAATCGGTCGATTCAGTCATTCCTCATTCAGTAGAGTCTCTCATGTCTCATACAACTCGTCGCCAGTTTCTTGCTCAAACCGCAACCGGCACCGCAGCCGCATTCGCCGCACCTTGGATTATTCCTAGTTCGGCATTCGGTGCGAACGAGCGGATTGTCACCGGACACATCGGGGTCGGTGGTCAGGGAGGCGGAAACCTTGGCGCGTTCTTGAAGCTCGCGTCGCCGGCAGCGGTTTGTGATGTTGATCAGAAACGTCTCGCGGCGGCGGTGCAGCGAGTTGAGAAAGAGACGAAGAAACCCTGCGAAGGATTCGGCGATTATCGAAAGCTGCTCGATCGAAAAGACATTGATGCGGTCGTGATTTCGACCCCCGATCATTGGCACGCGCTGACGACGATTCACGCCTGCCAAGCGGGCAAGGACGTGTACTGCGAAAAGCCGCTGTCGCTGACGATCGTCGAAGGTCGCAAGATGGTCGAGGCGGCTCGCGCGCACAGCCGCATCGTGCAGACCGGCTCGCAGCAACGATCAGACGATCGCTTCCGATTGGCTTGCGAGCTGGTCCGCAACGGTCGCCTCGGCAAGTTGGAAAAAGTGATGATCGGGTTACCTGGCTCCAACTTCAGCGGACCGCCGGTGCCGGACAGCGATCCTCCGCCGGAACTCGATTACGACATGTGGCTCGGCCCCTCTCCGCAGCGGCCCTACAACGTCAAACGAGTGCATTACAACTTCCGCTTCTTCTGGGATTACTCCGGCGGGCAGATGACGAACTTCGGTGCCCACCACATCGACATCGCTCAATGGGCGTTGGGCATGGATGAATCCGGCCCGATCGCTACCGAGGGAACCGCGACGTTTCATCCGGAGAAGTGGTACGAAGTCACGCAGTCCTGCCGCATCACACACACGTACTCAAACGGCGTGCAAATGATCGTCGGGCAAGGCCAAAAAGACTGTCCGGGCGGAGCGACGTTTATCGGTTCTGAAGGAACGATCTTCGTCGATCGCGGCAAGATCACGAGCACTCCGGAAGACATCGTGAAGCAGGCTCTCAAAGAGGACGACGTGCGGTTGTACGTGAGCAAGAATCATCACCAGAACTTTTTGGACTGCATCAAGTCTCGAAAGCTGCCGATCTGCGACGTCGAGATCGGACATCGTTCCGCCACGGTGTGCCACCTGACCAACATCGTCGCTCGGCTGGGACGACGGATCCAATGGGATCCGGTCAGCGAGCAAATCGTAGGTGATGCCGATGCGGCGAAAATGGTCTCGCGTCCGTATCGCGCACCGTGGAAGTTGGCTTAACTCGCCGTTGATAATCGTAGAACAGGCGGCTCGCCTGTTTGTTTTTTCCAGCCAAGTAACCCGACGCGTGAGCGAGGGCGAACGTTTCGGACGCTGCGGTTTTTGTGTCGTTTGGAGAGATCGCCCTCGCTCACGCTTCGGGTTACTTTTGGTAGCGGCTTCGCCGCCTGTGCTAAGACTCGTTCAACAAGCTGCTCATGCAACCTCACGTGCAAACCATTTCCGAGCTGACCGGTGAGATCAAAGATCTGATCGAAGGGAACTTGCCGGAGGTTTGGGTGCGCGGCGAAGTGTCCAACTGCCTCAAGGCCAGTTCCGGGCACATCTACCTGACATTGAAAGATGAGAAGGCACAGCTCGCTGCTGTCATCTGGCGAAATGCCGCTTCGAAATTTCGCTTCGATCTGCACGATGGCTTGCAGGTTGTCGCCAGCGGGTCGGTGGAGGTCTACGCACCGCGAGGTTCGTATCAGCTCATCATTCGGCAGTTGATCCCGCACGGCGTCGGAGCGCTCGAACTCGCGTTTCGGCAAATGCACGCGAAGCTCGCGGCGGACGGACTCTTCGAGCCGCATCGCAAGCGGCCGATTCCACGATTTCCCCGCAAGATCGCCTTGATCACGAGCCCGACCGGCGCGGCGGTGCGGGACATCATTCAGGTCATCACCAGACGCTGGCGAGCAGCCGACATCATTGTCGTGCCGGTGAAAGTGCAGGGAGACGGAGCCGCCGCCGAGATCGCCGCCGCGTTGCGAAACGTGCATCTCATTTCGGGCGTCGATGTCGTCATCTGCGGCCGAGGGGGTGGCAGCCTCGAAGATTTGTGGGCGTTCAACGAGGAAGTCGTCGCTCGTGCGATTGCGGCTTGTCAGATCCCGGTGATCAGCGCGGTCGGACACGAGATTGACGTGACGATCGCCGATCTCGTCGCCGACGTGCGGGCGTTGACTCCCAGCGAAGCCGGCGAGCGGGTTGTTCCCCATCAAGATGAAGTGCGACAGGCGCTCGACGGCATGAAACAGCGACTCGTGACCGGCCTGCGTGACCGAGCCGCGACCGCTCGACTGAAGCTCGATAACCTCGCGTCTCGCCGAGTTCTTGCTCGGCCGTTCCAGCGGGTTCACGATGAAATGACTCGGCTCGATGACCTCGAAACCCGCCTCCGCCGAGCGGTTCGCCAGCGGTCAATTGCCGCGAGGCAAAAGCTCGACCTTGCCGCAGCAACACTCGATGCACTCAGCCCGCTGAAAGTGCTCGGTCGAGGTTATTCGATTTCGCGAAAGACCGACTCGCGCGAGATCATCCACTCAGCGGAGCAACTGGCAATCGGCGATCAAATCACGACAATGCTCGGCCACGGCGAGGTCGCCAGCCGCGTCGAAGCGGCGACTTTTCCCGCGAAATACCCATCGTGAGACCGGCGAGCGGCTCTGAATGAGATGTTTCGGGTGATCGTTTAACCGCACGCCGCAGGCACGCGCGTTTCCAAACGCG
>JANNDA010000777.1:0-7543 GCA_031387195.1 Planctomyces sp.
CGAAGCGATGGCCGTGCTCTGGTGGAAGTTGATCGGCGTGATGTTGCAACACTGGTTACTGCTGACCGCCGTCTGGCCCGACGGCCAACGCAGCCTGTTCAAAGCGGCTCGCGCCCTTCGCGACTGGATCATCCCGCTCGCCTTGATACTGGATCAGCGTCAACAACTCGAATCTACGCTGACGCAACGGCAAGCTCACCTGAAGTGCGTCGCCAAAATCCAATCCCGACGCAAAAATCCCAGCCACTTCCACCTCATCAACGACCCATCGCTACTCAACTGGAACGCTTAAGTTGGTGCGTATGGATGTGCCGCTTGTCCCACCCTACCTACGAAGAACCCTACCTACGAAGAAGGGACGAATGATGATGCAGCGTAAAGCGAAGCTGGCTGTGGGGGATTGGCGCGAGGAGACCCTGGCTCGCATGCGGGCGCTGATCCTGGAAGCCGACCACGAGATGATCGAGGAGCGGAAATGGAGGAAGCCGTCGAATGCGATGGCAGGGGTTCCGGTCTGGTCACACCCATACGCACCAACTTAAGGAAATTAACTACGAATCAAGGCCAATTTCGCTCTGAGATCGAATTCAATTCGCCTTCGCCAGTCCCCGCAGACCTCCAAGTCGTGCCACGACCGATGGCAGCAATTCCTTAAGTTGGTGCCTATGGGGCGAATCGTGACGACGCCCTCGCTGACGCTTCGGGTTACATAATAACCCCGGCTAGTCACCGACTTTTCTGACCCATACACCCACCGACTGCGGTAATGCAGTTCACGGACCCGATTCCTCACTCACACCCTGGAACAAATCTCATGATTTTCTGGCGACGATCTTACCTCACTGTGCTGGCGGCTTTGCTGGCGTTGAATTCGCAGTACACACCAGCCGCTGAGCCCGGCATCACGGCGGCGTTGCAGCCGTTTGTAGACAGTCACTCGCTGGCGGGAGCGGTGACGTTGGTCTCCTCGAAAGAGAAGACGTTGAGCGTTGATGTGGTCGGGTTTGCGGACATCGCTGCGAAGAAGGCGATGACGGCGGACAGCTTGTTTTGGATCGCATCAATGTCGAAGCCGATCACCGGCGCGGCAGTGATGATTTTGGTCGATGAAGGGAAATTGAGCATCGACGATCCGGTCGAAAAGTATCTGCCGGAGTTCGCCGGGCAGATGGTCAACATCGCGCAGTCGGGTGATCTCGCCGTGCTGAAAAAGCCCGCTCGACCGATCACGATCAAAGACGTGTTGTCGCATACGAGCGGCCTGCCGCATCTGTCGCGCGCCGAAAAACAGATCGACATGCTCACGCTGAAGGAAGCGGGGATCAGCTACGGACTCACTCCTCTGATGTTCGAGCCGGGAACCAAGTACCAATACAGCAACGCAGGGATCAATACTGCTGGCCGGGTCATCGAAGTCGTCAGCGGGATGCCGTTCGAGCAATTTCTCGATGAGCGGTTCTTCAAGCCAATGGGCATGAAGGATACCACGTTCTGGCCCACCGACGAACAATCGAAACGAATCGCGAAGTCGTACAAGCCGAACGCCGCGAAGAATGATCTGGAAGAGACACCGATCAGTCAGCTCACGTATCCGCTCAACAACCCCCAGCGCGGCCCGTCACCCGGCGGCGGATATTTCTCGACGGCGAGCGATCTCGGAGCCTTTTGCCGCATGGTCCTCAACGGCGGCATGCACGACGGCAAACGGATCATCTCAGAGGCGTCGATCCGCACAATGACCTCTACGCAAACCGGCGACTTACTCAATCAAGGGAAGGGCGAGAACGGTTACGGACTCGGCTGGTCCACCAGTCGCAAGGCCAACAATGACACGATCATCCCTGGTCCGTGCGGTCATGGCGGGGCTCAGGCGACGAACATGAACATCGACCCGCAACGCGGACTCATCACCGTGTGGATGGTCCAACACGCGGGCTATCCGGGCGATGGCGGGAAAGCTCAAGGAGCATTTAACAAAGCAGCCGTCGATGTGTTTGCGAAGTAGCGCTCGTAGCTTGTGAGCTCTCTTCTTTTTCCACGAGGCCCGTTACCCCCGTTTCAAGACCTGACAAACCGCTAACCGGGATTATTCAAGGCATCCTCATTGAGGATGCAGCGTGCCGCACACTAACCCGACGCGCAAACGAGGGCGAACCGCGACGACACCCTCGCTGACGCGTCGGGTTAGTGATGGGCCGTGAATAATCCAGGCTAAGCCTCCCACGCCAGCCAGCTTGCGGGTGTTTTCCGCAAGCGGGCAAGCTGGAAGCTTGCCGCTACGGGCCTAAATGAACTCGAACCCATCGACTTCCCAGCCGAAGAGGCTGTCAAAGTTCTCGTTGGTGGCTTCGATATCACTGAACGCGTCGCCGACATCGGCCGCGTTGCCGCCGCCACGAACGGCGTTACCTTGACCGCCAACAGCGGTGTCATGGCCACTGCCGCCACTGAGGCTATCGACTCCGAAGCCGCCGATCAGGATGTCGTTGCCGCCGTCTCCTCTCAACGTGTCGTTGCCGAGTCCTCCGCTGAGGATGTCTTGGCCAGAACCACCGCTGAGCAGATCGTTGCCTCCGCCGCCGAACAGGAAGTCGTTGCCGACGCCGCCATCCAGGATGTCGTCGCCAGCTCCGCCGAGCAGTGTGTCACCGTTGCCCCCTTGGCCCAGGAGGTAATCGTTTCCTTCGCCGCCATCGAGCGCATCGGCTCCGCTACCACCACGCAGCGTGTCCTTGCCGTCTCCGCCGAGGATGACGTCATCGCCGGCCGAACCGAGCAGCGTGTCGTTCCCATCGCCGCCGTCGATCGAGTCGTTTCCAGCACCGGTAATAACGTTGTCATTTCCGGCACCCGCGTAGACTTTCACCGTAAAGGTCGCGGCAGAAGCGTTGATGACATCGTTGCCGTCACCGCCGCTCAGAATCACTGACGCGGTCAAACCTGAGTTCAGCGAGACATCCAGAACGATCGTGTCGCTCGCATCGCCAGAGATGATCAGCAGCGATCCGACTTCGCTCAGCGGTAACGCTTCGATTTGCTCGACACCATTCGCGGTGATGTGCAGATAGCCGGCTTGGTCAGCAAACACCGACCAAGCCGTCGCGAGCTCATCACCCACGGCAACGATCGAGATCAGGCTGTTTTCCACGGTGAGATCGAATGTCGTCGAAGCCGTTGCACCGCTGCCGTCTGTCGCGGTGACTCGGAAGCTGTACTCGCCGGCTGCATTCCAACCGGCTGAAACCGTGAAGGTCTGCGTGTCCGCGTCGAAGCTGATCCAGCTTGGGAGCGGGCAGTCGTCGGCCTTTGTCGCGGTGAGGGTCAGGCTGTCCCCCGCATCCACATCGTTGAAAAGGTCGACCGGCAAGGTGATGTATTTCGTCGTTCCTTCCGTGGCCGTTTGGTCTTCAATCGTTCCTTCCACCGTCGGCGCATCGTTCACGTTTGCGATGTGAATGGTGACGGTCTGAGACACCGACAGCCCGCCGAGATCGGTGGCCGTGATCGTGATTTCGTGGCTCCCCACGTTGTCGTTGTTCGGGGCGAAGCTGATGGTCTCGCCGTTGAAGGTGATCCAACTGGGCAGGCTGTCGCCGTTGACTGAAGCGGTGAGCGTCAGCACGTCACCCATGTCGTGGTCCACAAACGTCGGACCTCCTCCTTCGTCATCGTCACCTTCGCCATCGCCACTGATGTTGCCGGTGGCTTCACCGGTGAAGAAGTTGAACGTGAAGACCTCGTCTTCTTGGATCGTCCCATGACCAAGATCCTCTACGATCTCTGGAGCATGGTTGACATTCAAAACTGTCAATCCGAACGACGTCGAAGATGACGCGCCCCACAGGTCAGTCGCCGTGACGCTGATCGTGAAGTCGCCGTTGTCTCCGTCCGCCGGCGTCCCTTCGAAGATTCCGTCTGCCGCATTGAAACTCAGCCAGCTTGGCAACGGCGAACCGTCCCACAGAGTGGCCGAGAGTGCGATCTCGTCGCCGTTATCGACATCTTCAAACAAGTTGCTCGGCAGGCCGAGGAAGAACGATTCCCCTTCGGTGACCGTTTGGTATTCGACATCGTTGTGCTGCACCGGAGCATCATTGACACCAGTCAGAATCAGCGAGACCGCGGCCACGTTGCTGGTGAGGCGACCGTCGGTCACGAAGTACGTGAAGCCGTCGAGTTGTTGCTCCCCTTGCGGCAGCGAGGCGAAGTAATTCGGTTCGGCTTGATACGAGAAGCTGCCGTCGATGCCATGAGTCAGGAAGCCAAACTGAGTGAGGGCGATCTGCAGTCCTTCGCTCGGCCCATCAAACTCAATCGGTCCATCAAATCCGCCGAACATCCCGCTGAGCAGTCCGAAGTCCAGATTGACTTCAAAGTGGACTCCCGCGACCTCGGACAAATCGGAATCAGGGTCGATGTCGTTATCCAGCACATTGCCGACGATGCTTCCCGCTGGTTGGCCTTCAGCGCCTGATCCCGTCTCATAGGTGTCGGAGACAGCGATTGTCGCATCGGCCGCAGCGGCCAAGACCGCTTGGCGAACCGCCATCTTGTCGGTGCTGTAGGACGACGTGCCGCCGGTCGCTTCGATCGCGGAGTATTCACCGTTGCCGACATCGTTCGATGTATCCCAGGCACGCACATTCAAGACGGCCGTGCCGGTGCGAGATCCATTCGGCAAGAGACGCAATCGCGTGTGACCATCGGCCGCCAAGTGCAGTGCATTCGACTCGCCAATTCCGGTAATTGTGGTCCATGACTCACCGTGGTCGGTCGAGAACTGCCAAGTCCCTTTCGTCGTCCCTTTGCTTTGACCGACGATCACGATGCCTGGCGCGTAATCGCTATCGACGTCATCCACACGGTCGGAAACGAACTCGGCAATGTCTACGCCGGGGCCGTAAATGTCGTTCGCGTCGATCGACGGCAACTTCACCGCAGTGAGATCGTTCAGCGTCGGTGCGTCATTCACACCGTGAACTTCGATCGTCACCGATGCTTGGCTCGTGCCGCCGTCACCGTCCGAGATCAAGTAGTGAAACAGGTCGTAACCGACTTCACCGGCACTCAGTGCTTGCGCACCCTCTGCATTCGTCGGGTCGTACTCGAAACGGCCGTCGCTATCGACAAAGACTTCTGCGCCAAATTCGCTGATCTCGTCATAGCCAACAACGGTCAGCGGATCGTTCTCGCCCGCCGGATCGGTGTCGTTGTCGAGTAGGCCATCGCCGAATAGGACATCGTCCTCGTAGATCGGTTCCTCGTCCTCCCAATCGGTGACGCTGACGAAATCGTTGTTCGCGGTCGGTGCGACATTCGCCACGTCGATCGTCAAGCTGGCCGAACCGGCGTTACCAGCGGCATCGTATTCCGTGACGCTCACCTCATACGTTCCGTTGTCCGTTGGCGTAAAGCTGAGCGACGAGAAACTAAAATCAGAAAATGAGGCTGGACCTCCAGTCACTTCAGCACTCGCTGAAACGATTTCTGACAGATCGGTGCCGCTGAAGCTGAACAGGAGCAGCGAACCTTCTTCACCGGTGGTGGGCGCGTCAGAGAACGTAATCACCGGCCCGGTGCGATCGCTGACGATCGAAAACTCGCTCGCTGCCGTGTTGCCGTTGTCCGCTTCATCGTCAGCGGCTCCGTCAGCCACATTGACCGTTATCGTTCCGTCGGCGGTCGGAGTGATGTTGAACGAATAGCTCGAACCGTCGCCGCTGAAGTCGCTGAGTGTGCCATTGCTGATGACGATGTCCTCCGCATCGAAACCACCGACCGACTCGGTAAACGTGATCGTTACCGGAATCGAGTTGGCGTTGGTCAGGCTTTCGAGCACAGACGTGATCGACACGCTCGGTGCGGTTCGATCGCTCATGATTGACGCCGAAGCGGCGACACTTCCGTTACCAGCCGCATCGCTGGCCGCGTGGTCGGCCAGACTCAAGCTCACTTCGCCGTCAGCGGTCGGAGTGACCGTGACGAGATACTCGCTGCCGCTGCCCGTCAGTTCGACGATGCTGCCGTTCTCGACAGTGAAGTCGCTCGCGTCCAAGCCCGTGACGCTCTCATCGAACGTCACGACGAACTCAATCGGCGAGGCATTGGTCGGACTGCTCGGCGTGACGGTGATCGTCGCGGTCGGATCGGTTCGGTCGCTGCTGATCGAGAACATGGCCGAATCGTTGTCGTTCCCGGCGGCGTCCGTCGCAGCCGCTCCGTCGATATTCACCGAGACCAGTCCGTCCCCGGTGGCCGACAAATCAAACGAGTAACTGCTGCCGTCGCCGATGAAATTGCTGACGCTGCCGTTCGTCACCATCAAGTCGCTGCTGTCGAAGCCGCTGACTGATTCGCTGAACGTGATCGTCACGGAAATCGGCTCGGCGTTCGTCGGGTCGCCTTCAGACGTGCTCAACGCGACGGTTGGGTTCGTGCGATCGCTGGTTAGCGAAATCGAATCACCCTCGCCGTTGTCGTTACCAGCGGCATCCGAAAACGCACCGACTCCGACAACCGCGGTGAATGTTCCGTCGGCGATCGGCAACAAGTCGAACGAATAGCTGCTGCCATCGCCGCTGAAGTTCTCGATCGTCGCGTTCGTGACGACGAAGTCTTCGGCGGTCAGTCCGGTCACGTTCTCACTCGCACTGACATCGACGTGAATCGAGTTCGCGTTCGTGGGGTCGTTGGCGGACGTGCTAAGCGACAGTGTCGGTGCCGTGCGATCGCTTTCGACCGTGATTGCATTCGTACCATTGCTGCTGTTGCCTGCCGCGTCGCTCGCACCGCCGCCGATGACACTGACCGTGACATCGCCGTCAGCGGTCGGAGTCACGTCGAACGAGTAGCTCGAACCGCTGCCACTGAAATCCGAGATCGTCCCGTTTGTCACGCTGAGATCATCCGCGTCGAAACCGGTCACGTCTTCATCGAAGCTGACCGAGTAACCGAGCGTTGCTGCGTTCGACGGATCGTTGGCGGAAGTGCTGAGAGTCGGAGTCGGAGCGACACGATCAACAACGACGGACGCCTGAGCCGCACCCTGATTCGCGTTGCCTGCCGCATCGGACGCGACATCGCCCGCGACATCCACTGTCACCGAGCCGTCTGCCGCCGGAGCGACATCGAAGCTGAAGTGAGAACCGTCGATGGCCATGAAGTTACTCAACGTGCCGTTGCCAACGGTCACATCGCTGCTGTCGAAGCCGGTCACGTCTTCGTCAAAGCTGACGCTGACGGAAAGGTTCGACGAGTTCGTCGGGTTCGCGCCGCTGATCGCGATGGATGCTTGTGGGCTTTGCGAATCTTGCGTGATGACTGGGGAGGCCGTCGCCGTTGATTCGTTACCGACGGTGTCTGCTCCCGTCACGAAGAACTGATTCGTGGCATTTGTGGTCAACGAAGCCGTGATCGAAAACTCGGTGTCGCCTTCTGTCACAGATTGCTGGCCGACCAGTTCATCTCCCTCGCTCAGCGTGCCGCTGCTGTCGGAATCGCGATAGACCCGCACGGTCGTGTCTTCTTCCGAGCCGATTGTCCC
>JANNDA010000796.1:0-8464 GCA_031387195.1 Planctomyces sp.
ATGTCATCGGCCAAGCAACCGCCCAGCCCAAAGTCCCGCAGGAAGTGCAGCCAGCCGAGCCCCTCTTTTTGGTAATCGCGAAGCTGACCGGTGAAAGTCGTTGTTGGTTCGACCGCCGCAACTCCGGCAAAAGCTCGAACCTTGGTCCGAAAATGATCGAACTGCTTATCGAACGTGACGTTCTTCTGGCAGGCGAGCAGCGCGTCGAGCAACAAGCCTTGCGACTTCTTGAAACGGATCGTGTTTCCGTTCGCATCCGCCAGCGAAGCGAGCGACAGAAACTTCTTGAGCAAGTCGCCGGGAACCAAGCCTTGCGAACCGTCCTTTAGCGTGACGAAGCGTTGATTGTCCTTCAGCGCTTTGAGCAACTTCGGGAACGACACCGTTTCGCCACCGAAATCAACACCGCCAGTCAAATCAAACCAATCGACCTGCGACTCGACATCCAAACGCAATTCGCCGGGAAGATGAAACTGCAAACAGTCCGATTCGATGAGCCAGTTTTTGTCGAGCAGGACCGGTACAACTTTGGTCAGATCGAACTTCCAGAGTTCATAGTCATGATTGATCTTATGCCCGTAATTGAGGGGCGCACCTAAAGCCGTTCCTTGCAACGTGGCGAGCCACTCCGCCTCCTTCTGACGATCACGTGAAATGACCCGCTTCGTCACCGGTTCAAAGCGGCCACCCTCTGTGGCTTTGAGCGGAAATTCGAGCAGCGGTTCCTCGGAGTAGCGGAAGAAGACCGTCGCCGAATAGCGATCCGAGTGAGCGTAGCGCTCTTTCAGTTTTTCAAAAACGATCCGGCCTCGCGGCTCACCCACGATGCGATCGGCCCGCAAATCATCCGGCACTTCAATCTGTGGAAGGCCAGACTGCGTCCAGAGCAGGCTCATGAACGATTCGCGATCCGCGAAGGGAACTACGATCTCCGCCTGCTTCCGAAACTGCACGATCCAAGGAAACTCGTCGTGTGCATCCAGCCTCGCCAAACAATCGGGAAATAACACCAACCCGTACTGCATCAGACAGACCGGGCCTTTCGTCGCCGAGATCGCTTCGCCGGTTTCAGCGCGAAATAATTCTCCCGTCATCCGCCACACCTGAGCCTCACGATCCTCAACCACATTGACTCGAAACCGCCACGGCGCGCCGTCATCCCACACCAACGTCTGCGTTGGCGGCACCGTCAACGATTGAGGGTCCAAGGACCAGATCAAGCGGCCCGACTGACACAACATTGGTAGCAAGACGTCTTGTAACGACGTCCGGATCGTGCAACCGTCATCAACACTGCGATAGCCGTAGCGATATTCCGGTTCGTGTTGACCGGAGAGTGTGATCAGCAATTGTTCTGCCTGAGTTTGACCGAGCTTGGGCAAGTCGTAATCACGAACGGGATACTTTTTGAGCTTGCCGAACTGGCCGTTCTGCTTTCGCTCACGCTGAAAATACTCGATCCGCAAGCCCGTAGAATTCAACGTGTCCCCGACATTGATCACGAACCAAATCTCGCGGCTGCCACTGCGAGTCAGATCGACCGGCGCGACAGGAACGGCTTGACGTCCGAGTTGGCTAATTGATTCTAACTGGCTCCGCCAAATCGCCGGCTTGGGCTGCGGCGGCAATTTGGTCCGGCCGCCAGATACTCTCACAGTCGCCTCCTTCACCGCCGCTAATGCGTCGGGCCGGAATCTCCCAACCTGCGTGCCATTCAATCGTAAAGTGGGATCTTGGAGTTCGAGGCGACTCAGCACGGCGTGCTCATGAGCTTCGAGATCGAAAACCGGCACAATTTGTAAATCCAGATTCGATTCGGGGGGCTCAAACGCCCGTATCTGATCGATCTCGATCAAGGTCGCGAAGAGGTGTTTGCACGGACCTTGCCTATCGAAAAACGAGCACGTGCAATTGGCCACGATCTCGTCGTCGTGCTCTGGATTGATCCACAACCTCGCGTCATAGATTTCCGAGTCAATGACCTTCGCCGCGAGATGCCATTCGCCAATTGACTCGATGCGAACCTTCCCCGTGACATGAGCCTGCCGCCCCTGCTTTTTTGTGTTCAATGCGAATTGGTACTGCAACTCGTCGGCCAGTGAAATTGCCTGAGATGACATCATGTCGCCCGCTCCTCAATGCCGCGTGTGAATCCTTCGCACCCATCCGGCAGACCAACCGCCGCCCGCAAAGGTCGGGGATTATTCGGAAAGACGATGACGATCACAATCGTGAAACAGTCGTCCGCTCTCGCCGGGGCGGACGACGCACTTTGCGGTGCCTGACCCTTGACCGTTCCAAAATGCCTTGTGTTCTCCAAGATTCTTCGGCATCGTCCCGCACCATGAACGTTGTGCATTTCATCACGCGGCTGATCATTGGCGGAGCGCAGGAAAATACGCTGCTAACGGTCGAGGATCAGCATCGAGACTACGGCGATAAGGTGACGCTGATCACCGGGCCGGGATTGGGGCCGGAGGGGAGTTTGGAAACTCGGGCTCGACGCGGGGGATTTGATTTCCGTGTGTTGCCGGAACTGCATCGAGCGATCCTGCCGTGGCAGGACTGGCGGGCTTATCGCGCTCTGGTCGCGATGCTCCGCGAGATCAAGCCGGAGATCGTTCACACGCATAGCTCGAAGGCGGGAATCCTGGGTCGAGCGGCGGCGGCAAAGCTCGGCATTCCGGCGGTTCACACGATTCACGGTGCGGCGTTTCATTACGGCCAGAATCCGCTGGCTTACGAGATCTATCGGCTCGCGGAAAAATGGGCAGCGAAGCGGAGCAGCAAGATCATCAGCGTGGCCGATGCGATGACCGAGCAGTACGTTGAGGCGGGAGTCGCTGCGAAGGACAAGTTCGTCACGATCTCCAGTGGCATGGAGGTTGAACCATTCTTGTCACCCCCTCGGCCACGTGACTTAGTGCGAACAGAACTCGGCATCAAGCCGTGTGATGTCGTCATCGGTAAGATCGCTCGGCTGTTTCATCTCAAAGGACACGAGTACGTCATCGCCGCAGCGCCAAAGATCGTCCAGCAAAATCCAAACGTGAGATTTCTATTCGTCGGTGATGGGATTCTGCGCGACGAATATCAGCGATACATCGAATCGCTCGGCCTGACGCGGCACTTCATTTTCACCGGACTCGTGCCACCCGATCGCGTTCCTGAATTGATTCACGCAATGGACATCGTCGTGCATACCAGCCTCTGGGAAGGACTCGCCCGCGTGTTGCCGCAAGGACTGATCGCCGGGAAGCCAGTCGTCAGTTACGATGTTGACGGTGCTCGCGAAGTCGTCCTCTCCGGCGAGACCGGATATCTGCTGCCTCCGCAAACGATCGACGAACTGTCGCACGCGATCAACATCCTGGTCGCCGATCCGGCGCTCCGCGAGTCCTTCGGCCGCGCCGGTCGTGAACGGTTCACCGATCAGTTCCGCCACCAGACGATGACTCGTCGCATCCGCGAGGTTTACGCCGAAGTGCTCAATGCAAAGTAACCCGAAGCGTCAGCGAGGGCGAACGCTCCCAAACGCTCCCCATTCGCAGTCACTTGGAGTGTCCGCCCTCGCTGACGCTTCGGGTTAGTAAAACGAATCCCACGAACCAAGGAATTATTCCATGTCGAGCGACTTAGAACGCCAGCCGCTACCTGCTGCTGATTGCTGAGGCACGAAGACAAAGCCGTTGCCGTGTGCAACGACGACACTATCGAATTCGCCGTCCAATCGCGGTGAGTTGATCGCCAAGATCGGCACGGTCGTCTCGGCGCTGATGGCTTCGAGCTGCTGCTGGCTGCCGGTTCTGTTGTTGGCGGTCGGCGTTTCCGGCGCGGGGATCGCCTCGGCCCTGGAAGCCTATCGACCGCTCTTCATGACCGTCACGTTCGGCTTCCTCGGCATGGCCTTCTACTTCACCTATCGGCCACGGCGTGCCGCCAGCGCGGCGGCCGATTGTTGCTCACCGTCCGCCGAGGCTAACGGCAAGCGGCGGTTCAACATGATCGCGTTCAACAAAGTCATGCTGTGGACCGTCACAGTGATGGCCGTCGTGTTTCTCTTCTGTCCGCAGTTCGTGACCGGGTTGATCAGCACGGGGAGCGACAAGATCACAGCGGACATGACGAGCACAAAAATCAAAGTCGTGGGCATGACGTGTTATGGCTGAGTGGCCAAGGCCGAAGCGGCCCTGCATCAAGCACCGGGTGTGCTTGCCGTCCAAATCGATTATGAAAAACGTCTCGCCACGATCGGCACGCGGCGCGACGAAACCGTGTCGCGTGATGAACTGCTCAAATCGCTCAAGTCGATCGGGTATAGCGGCGAATTTGTGGATTAGACACCGGAACGAAATCACTCCCCTGACGCACCGAGAAATTAGCACGACGCGCAAGCGAGTGGTGGTGGCCCGAACCACTCGCTTGCGCGTCGTGCTAGCAGGGCATCGGGAAGTTATTTCGGACCCACTCCTTATGGATGGACTGGTCGGATCGAGAAGTCGAGCCGGGCATGAGATTCGCGTAGGGCGGCTTCGACTGCCTCTGGGGATGCGGCTCGGGCGAAGATGAAGCCCAGATACAGTGCGCCTTCCGGCAGAGGAATCAGTTCCTGGCCGAGGTGCGCCGAGATGGTCACTTCCTCAATGCCGACGACGGTTCGGGCGGCATCTAACCCGTGAACCTCGGTCAGCGTTCCCGCCTGAGGAGTCGGGATCATCATGACGCCGACCGGTTGAGGCTCACGTTGCGGCGGTGCATCGGTCTCGCCGAGAGCGTGTCGGATGATCAACTCCTCCAGCGACCGACCGGTGCCGAACCGCAGCACGCGCGAGCAGAGGCCGCCGATCGACCGCGGGTTGACCTCAATCATCCAAGGACCATCGGCATTGATCCGCAACTCCGCATGCACCGGTCCTTCCGTGAGCCCGATGGCTCGACAGGCGTGGGACGCACAGCGCGCGAGATCGTCTTGGACCGACACCGGCAAGCGCGACGGAGTGACGTAGAGGGTTTCCTCAAAAAACGGCCCCTCCAGCGGATCGGGTTTGTCAAACAGAGTCAGGACGCGGAGTTCACCACGAGTGAGCAGTCCTTCCAGGGCCACCTCTTGTCCGGCAACGAAGTCCTCGACCAAATACTGTCGAGCGGCGGCAGGCAGCGAACGGTCTGGCCGACCGCCGGGGCCGACTGAGGAATGCGACTCGCGGAACTCCGAGCGGAGTATGCGAGCGAGTCGATCGACAGCCCGGACAAACTCCTGATCCGTATTGGCACGGATGACTCCCCGGCTTCCAGAAAGCGTGAGCGGTTTGACCACGCACGGGTATTCGACTTGATCGGCAATTTGGACCGGGTCGTCATCCAGCGAGCAGAGTTGGAAACGCGGCTGCGGAACTCCGGCTCGTTCCAGCAGTTCGCGCATGCGATGCTTGTTTCGCGCCGCCTGAGCGGACTCGACCGAGTTATGCCGCAGTCCCAGGGCCTCGCAAATCGTTGCCGCGCAGACGGTCACTTGGTCATCAACGGGAACCACGGCGGCGATCGGATGCTGTTCGGCAAATTCGCGCACTTGGCGTGCCGCTCGTTGCGGATCAGCAAAGTGGAGTTGCAGCAGGCCACTGGGATTCAGACTGGCGAGAGCACTCGCCTTTTCCGAGGCCACCGTGAGTTCCACGCCCAGCCGTTGTGCGGCCTCCATGAAGGCGTGAGTCCGATAGGTGGTGGTGGGCAGCAATAACAAAACCCGTGGCATCTACTTCCCCGATGGCTGGTAGTACGGGTTGCGACCGGCGGCGTGGTCGGTCGTGTCCAGGATGTCGCCGACTTCGGGCACGGCGGCGTGGATCTCGACCTCAATGCCCTGTTTCAGTGTCACGTCGGCTTGGCCGCAGCCCTGACAACCGCCGCCCAACTGAATAAAGATTGTGTTCCCCTTCACGCCGATCAGCGACACACGACCGCCATGCGATGCCACCGACGGATTGATCCGCGTGTCGAGCACTTCTTGCACCCGCTTGCGAATCACCTCGGGAGGCGGAATGGTGGCCCGCAGCTCTTCCGAGACAGCCGGCAGCCCGGTCGCCAGGTGTTCCCGAATCGCCGCTCCGATCTGCCGACCAGCCGTCGGCCACTCGTCGCGGCCGGTTTTATTCACCACCACTCGGTCGTGTGAGATCAGCACGCCGCTCACCGTCGGGATCCCGAACAAGCGCTCGGCCAAGGGCGAACCCAGCGCTCGCTCTTTGTTGGCGAAGTAGAACGAACTGTCGAGGTACACCGGACGATCGATGGTAAATTTACAAATCACGTTGGAAACGGGATCGGCGGTAATCTTGATGTCAGTGGTCATCGGAAATTTCCTCAAAAGTATTGGCGGTGAAATCAGCAACCCGAAGCGTCAGCGAGGGCGAGCGCTTCAGGATGTGATGAATCCAAAATTCCGAACCCTGTGGAGCGTTCGCCCTCGCTGACGCTTCGAGTTACTAATCTGTTGCCGTTCGCCTTATCTTGGGGCGGGGCATTTCGCGAGCAGTGTATCGACTGCCTTGTCCAATTCATCGCCCTTCACGTCTTTTTACTGGATCACGCCACGAGCATCGAGGACATAAATGGCGGGCCGCTCGGTGATGTCACCTGATCATTGAAGGGTTCCGGAACAGCCTTGTAGACTCCGCCCGCACAGATGCGAATGTTCTCGAACAGGCTAAAGCCTGTCTCCACCGAATGGGACAATCAACGTCGCTGTCATGCACCGAGTTGACTTAACACTCGCCTTGTCCGACCTCCCGGTCGTTGCTGTACGACCGGGGTTCACCTGACTGAGCACTTCTTTCTAACTGCGTGCCAGTTTCCTTGAGTTTCCACCGACTCCCCCGCTTCATCACCGCCACGTTGGCGTGATCATCCTCGTCGTCATCACCGACCGCGCTGCTTCTTGAGGGCGCGGTCTGGAAACACTGCTCTGCGTCGTGTGTGCCTCGATCGGCGTCCACAGCGGACTTTGAGATTTTCACAAAAGGACAAATCATGAAATGTCTTCGCACTCGCCAACAATTCCACCTGCGGTCCGGCTTCACGTTGATCGAACTGCTGGTGGTGATTGCGATCATTGCCGTGCTGATTGCATTGCTATTGCCCGCCGTGCAACAGGCGCGTGAAGCGGCACGGCATAGTCAATGTAAGAACCACCTCGGTCTCGATGTTCTTCTGCCCGACTCGGCGGGTTCCGATGTTGAGTACCCAGTTTGAGATCTCCAGCACGGGCCTGAGTGATCTGAGAGATGGGACGAGTCACGTTTTCTTGGTGGGCGAGAAGCATGTGCCAGAGAGCAAGTTCGGCCAGAGTGGCCCGTGGCATTGCCGCTTTGGGAGCCATCATCCCGGATGCTGTCACTTCGCTTTCGCGGACGGACATGTCGCGACTCTGAATGTCACAACCGATATCGACGTGCTCCATAAGCTGGCGGTGCGAAACGACGGCAAGCCCGTGGAAGATTTTTGATCTTGTTTCGAATCAGCCGCCGGGCGCTAGCCCGCGGTTAGAACCGGACGCTAGCTCGGATTATTCACCACGGATCACACGGAGTTCACGGATAATTCGGAGATGAAAAAAGTTGCGCCGAGAATTCGCCATCAGTCGTTTCGACAGCCTGGTTTGCTGTCGCGCAATCAAGATCCTGATGACTCCGTGACATCCGTGTGATCCGTGGTTCCTTCTTGAATAATTTGGGCTACCGCGTTCCGGCTGATTTGCTGAAACCGAAAATCAAGCCCGGCGGTTGATTGCTGGGTTCATTTTTCTGGAGCATTGTCGTGCCTCTTTGCAGGTTGTTCGTGTTGGCTGTCTTGTGGCTCGTCGGCTGCAAGCAGGAAATCAAAGTCGAGTTCGACGGAGCGCCACCTCCGCCGATCACAACCAACTTCGATCGCCTGCCGACGGTTCTGGCAGGCATTCCGAAAACGGGAGTGGCGCTGCTCTACGAAGGTCTTCCGAGCGAATTCTGGGAACCGGAATCGTTGGTTTAGGAGCTTGCGCGGACGAAGACGATCAGGCTTCACGGCTATCCGCTCTACGAAGAGTTGCTCGAATTGCAGGGGACCGACGGCGAGCAATTCACGGCCTTGTTCTCCGCTCAGACTTCGTTCGCGAAGTACACCGACGGCAAGAAAGGGGGAGGCTTTCACGCCAACTACTGCCTGGAGTGGAAGTCCGGCGAAGGAACCACTCGCGCCGTGATTGCCCTGGAGTGTGGCGAGGTGAGGATGTACGGCTCCAAGAGCGAATTGCACTGTGACCTCAGCCAGGAAGCCGCACAGAAACTCCGCCAATTGCTGAGTCCCTATCGCAAGAATTGCCCGGTTGAGAAGCCGAGTCCGTGAGCCTTAACACGGCGACGCCGCGACGTATGTAACCCGAAGAGGCTGTGATTCTTTGCGTGGGATGGGCTTCCAGCCTGTCGAATTC
>JANNDA010000803.1:0-3881 GCA_031387195.1 Planctomyces sp.
CAGCAGGGACACCGCGTGGCGATGATTGGCGACGGCATCAACGACGCGCCCGCACTGGCCCGTGCGGATGTCGGCATCGCGATGGGCGGCGGCGGCACGCAAGCGGCGCTCGAAGCCGCCGATGTCGCTTTGATGACCGACGACCTGGCCAAAATCGTCACGGCCCGCGCCATCGCGCGACGGGCTTACCGGACGATTCAAGAGAATCTGTTCGTCGGCGTCGGAGTGGTTCACGTCTGCGGTATTACAGCGGCCCTGTTGGGCTGGATCGGCCCCATTCAAGCGGCCATTCTGCACTTGGGGCCGGACGTGTTGGTGTTCTTGAACTCCGTCAAGCTGCTGCGCGTCCGCATTGAAGACGCCTAATTCATCGTTCCTACCGGCCGAGGTCGGTGGTTAGGTGAATGATTCGAGCGGTTCGACGTCAGACGACATCAACACGCTCAACCACTGCCTGATCCGTTCGCCGATCAGATCGCGGACTTCACGAAACTTTTCGAGCCGCTCGGATTCAGGCCCGTCAAAGGCCGCCGGGTTTTCAAAGGGCCAGAAGAGCCGTTGCTTGGTGAAGGGCCAGATTTTCGGACACGCCTTCTCCGCTTGCTCACAAACGACAATGGCATAGCGGACGGAAAGTTTTCCGAGGTAGTCGCCGACGGGTTTCGAACGATGCCCGTCCAAGCTGATCCCGACTTCGTTCATCACTTGGGTCGTCAGGGGATGAATGCCGCATGGTTCCAGTCCAGCACTGTGGACTTCCAAGCTGTCCCCGGCGTACTTCTTCAAGAACGCTTCGGCCATTTGGCTGCGGACGGAGTTGCCCGTGCAAAGGAACAAGACAACGGGGCGGTCCATAATCATGGCTCCAACAAAAAGAACTTTTTCACCAAGGCATCACGGTCAGAGATATCCGAATGCGTCGCGGTTGGTCATCGGGACCATGTTCCGATCTGACATCCCAAAGTTCGGACGGCAGCGTTTTTCTGAATTCAACCATGCGAGCCTCATCGGCGGTCTTGCGAAACTCGGTTCCGAGCTTTGTGGCCAGCCAATCTGTGTACGCCTTCCATTCGCGCTGCGTCTCGATTTCCCATGTCGCTGTGGATTTCCAAGTTTCCCGCGTCACGACCATTGTTTGAGTGACAGCTCCATCGTCTGGAAGTGAAAGTTTCACGAAGTCCGTGGCCATTTTTTCAAACGCCGTTGGTTTCTGCCGAGTCGGCCGGGCCATCCACGCGATTGCACAGAGAACCGCGAGACCGATCGCAGTGACCAGAGTTTTCTGCCCGCTGAACTGCATCCGTCAGGCCCTCATTGGTCATCGCCGGAATCATGTCGCCGCTTGCCACGGAAAAGCACAAGACTCGTGAGCGTGAATCCACACGCCACAGCGGCGGCACCGAGCGCTACGGGATGAGTTCCAAGATTCATCAAAAGGACGAACGCCATTGAGGACGTGAAAATCTGGAGCAATCCCAAAATCAAGCGAACGACTGCCCACAACTTCTCAGACTGCTTTGAGTGGCCCATCAGTTCATTCCGGTGAATTCGCAGGTGAGTGGCTTGAGGAAACGACTTCGCCCAGCCGCGTCTCGACAAAGTGCCGGATTTCGTCGCGGACTCGGCGGTAATGGCCGAGTGCCTCTTCTTCGGTGGCGGCGGATTTCGCGAGTTTGGGCGGATCGTCGAACGCGACATGCACGACCTTTGTCCGCTGGTTGAAGGCCGGACAATGTTCGTCGGCATGACCACAGACCGTAATCACGAGATCGAGGGGCACGTCGGACAAGCTGCTCACCAGCTTCGACGTCTGTGACGTGATGTCGATGCCGGCCTCAGCCATGACTCGGACGGCGTTCGGATTCAGTCCGTGTGCTTCAATGCCCGCCGAGTACGGTTCGATCCGCTCGCTGAGCAGCGCTCGCGCCCAACCTTCGGCCATTTGACTGCGACAAGAATTCCCGGTGCAGAGAAACAAGACTTTCGGTTTCATGGCTTCGTAGTGCTCCAAAGTTGAATTACGTCATTGAGGCCAGGCGAGCGTCCGGCGTCATTAGCTCTTGAAGGTGCGTCAATCCGACGGGAGGTTCGGTCTGCCAGGGGACAAGGACTGTGCGAGATGAATGCTCGGTCTCGACTTCGTGGATGAAGGGCTGCTCGTGAAGCTGTCGCGATTTCAACAGCGGGTCACGGATCGCCAACGGAGTCAGGCTTTCGTTGATGACCCAGGCATAAGGTTCAATGCCCGCTCGCCGCAGATCGCGTTGAAGCTGTGCGGCCTCATGAACCGGGGTGGCTTCGGGCAGAGTCACAATCAGCACGCGCGTGAGAGCCGGATCGCGGAGTCGTGGCAGCAGTTGCTGAACCGACTCCGGCATTTGACTCGCCTGCCGCGCGACCTCGCGGTGATAGGCCAAGGCCGCGTCGAGTAACAGAATCGTGTGCCCGGTCGGGGCCGTGTCGAGCACGACGAAGACATCCGTCCCATCGGCAACCGCTTGGGCGAACGATCGAAACACCGCGATCTCTTCCGTGCAAGGGGAGCGGAGATCTTCGGCCAGCAACGCCTTCCCCTGCTCATCGAGTCCCGCTCCAGCCGTCTGCATGACTTCGGCGGTGTATCGTTGGGTCTCTGCTTGCGGATCAATGCGACTGACTTGCAGAGTTGGCAGCGACTCTCCGGCGATGGCGGCGGCGACGTGCGCGGCAGGGTCAGTGGTCGTCAGGTGGACGCGATAGCCGCGCTGAGCCAACGCGACCGCCACTGCGGCGGCAATCGTCGTCTTGCCGACCCCCCCTTTGCCCATCGTCAATATCACTCCGTGTCCCGGAGCGGCCAAGTCATCCAGCAGACTTCCGAGTGACGGCGGCCAGTCGTCGGTCTGATCAAGTAATTCCGAGTCGAGCACGGGCATCGTCTCTGCGTGCGTCATGGCTCGCAGAAGGGAGATGCCCAGCAACCCCTGCGCGGACAGCGGCACAATCGTTCGTGGTAAGCCCGCCAATATGTCTGGCATGGCGGCGATGGATTGTTGGCCGAGCCGCTCCATCGCAAACGCAATCGGATCATCCTCGCTGGTTGCTTGAAACACTCCATTCACGATCAAGTGCTGGTTGCGAACGCCGAGACCGGAAAGCTCGTGACTGGTCCGAGCCGCCTCGCGGAACGCGGTGACGTCGGGACGAGTCACCAGAACCAGAGTCGTTGTCGCCGGATCACACAGCGCCTTGACGGTGTCTTGATACAGCCGTTGTTGAGCCTGCAAGCCAGCCAGTGGCCCCAAACAGGACGTGCCGGTCGTATTCTTCTCCATGAATCCGGACCAAGCCGAGGGGAGCGACAACAACCGCAGCGTGTGTCCGGTCGGTGCGGTATCGAAGATCACATGCGCGTATTCCGCAGTCGCTTGCGGATCGCCCAACAACCGCGAGAACTCATCGAACGCGGCGATCTCCAAAGTGCATGAGCCAGAGAACTGCTCTTCCATGCTCGTGACTGCGGCGACGGGAAGCAGTTTGCGATACGGCCCCACCATGCGTTCGCGGTAGGCAGCGGCGGAGACTTCGGGATCAAGATTCATCGCGAACAGATTCTGCGTCTGCGGCACCTGTGTCGGATGATTACTGAGCTTGATTCCCAAGACCTCATCCAGGTTGGAGGCCGGGTCCGTGGAGACCAACAGCACGCGCTGGCCGCTGTCAGCCAATGACACCGCCGTGGCACAAGCCAGCGACGTCTTACCGACGCCACCTTTCCCCGTGAAAAACAAATTGCGTGTGGGATGCGGGATGAGATCCATCATGCAGCCGTCTTTCGATGCTCGTGACGTGTGTGCTCAACAGCTACCGGTGGCACAACAGCCGCCACAGGCGCTGCCAGC
>JANNDA010000856.1:0-3660 GCA_031387195.1 Planctomyces sp.
ATTTCTACGAACTCGCCAGCAACTGCCGGTAATACTCCACCGTCTTGGCCAGCCCGACGTTCAGCGGCACTCGCGGTTCCCAGCCGAGCCAGGTGCGGGCGCGGGTGATGTCGGGGCAGCGTTGTTTGGGGTCGTCTTTGGGGAGCGGTTCGAATTTCAGTTCGCTCTTCGAGCCGGTCTCGGCGATGACCGCTTGGGCCAGTTCGAGCATCGTCTTTTCGTCGGGGTTGCCGATGTTGACCGGGCCGATGTGCTCGTTGTTGTCCATCAGGCGGATCATGCCTTCGATCAAGTCATCGCGGTAACAGAACGAGCGGGTCTGCTGGCCGTCACCGTAAATCGTGATCGGCTCGCCGCGCAGAGCCTGGCAGATGAAGTTGGAGATGACTCGGCCGTCGTTGGGGTCCATGCGCGGGCCGTAGGTGTTGAAGATGCGAATGATCCGCACCTCGACGCCGTTGGATTCGTGGTAGTTCATGCAGAGCGACTCGGCGATCCGTTTGCCTTCGTCGTAGCAGCTTCGCGGGCCGAGCGGGTTCACATAGCCCCAATAGTCTTCGGTCTGCGGATGCACTTCCGGGTCGCCGTAAACTTCCGAGGTGCTCGCTTGCAGGATTCTCGCTCGGCAGCGCTTGGCCAGGCCGAGCATGTTGATCATGCCGATGGTCGAGGTCTTGATCGTCTTGATCGGATTGAACTGATACGCGACCGGCGAGGCGGGACAAGCGAGGTTGTAGATCTGGTCGCACTCGACAATGAGTTCATGCACGATGTCGTGACGGATCAGCTCGAAGCTCGGCATGCCAATAAGGTGAGCGATGTTTTGTTTGCGGCCGGTGAAGAAATTATCGACGCAGATCACGTCGTCACCCCGCTCGATCAGCCGGTCGCACAGGTGACTTCCTAAGAATCCGGCACCGCCGGTGACGACAATCGTGGCCATATTTTCTGACGCCTTGTTCTGGGGTGTGCAACGACGATGCCAGCCGTGCGATTCAGTGGAAATGCAGTCGGAAGTTAGCAGGCTTTCGACGAACGTGGCAATCGCGGTCGCGATCCCCGTAACCCGAAGCGTGAGCGAGGGCGATCGCTCCGGCACGTTTTGAACTCCCTGTCTTGTGAAGCGCTCGCCCTCGCTGGCGCATCGGGTTAGTGAGTTGCGGGTTGTCTGTGAATCGAGGAAGTCAGCCACTAACATCCCGCGTCCTAAACTCTGGCAATTGAACGGTTGGAGTTAGGTCATTCACGAAAAACTCACCGAAAGCTCATCGGGTAACGCCCTGTGAGTTTCGGCCTTTCTTGTCACTTTCCTCGATCAGAAGAACGGGCTCAGCACATGGCTTTGGACGTTTACTCTCCGTGCCCCTGCGGCAGCACTAAGAAATTGAAATTCTGTTGTCACGGACTTGAAGCGGACATCGAACGAGTCGTTCGACACCAGTCGGCCAAGCAATACAAGCAGGCGCTGCAAGTGCTCATGGCACTGGAGCGGACGCATCCGCAAAGCGCGTGGGTCAAGAACCTCGCCGCCTTCACGCTGATGATGGATCGACGTGGTCCCGAGGCGAAGGCTCCGTTGGCGCGGGTGCTCGAAACGCAGCCGGACAACTTGTATTCGATCTCGTTGTTCGGCCTCGCGTCGTTTTTGGCCGACGGTTGGAAGTCGGGGAAAATGGCGATCCAGCGAGCGTTTCAACGCTGCTCGGTTGAGTATCCGCACATCGTTTATTTTCTGGCTCGCTCGATTGCAGAGTTCATGTCAGCTGGCGGGAGTCCGTTGGCACATCGGCAGTATCTCGCGCTGGCGATGCGACTGGCGAACGATGAGAACCGCGAGAACGTGTTCGTCGAACTGATCGAATTCGATGGCGACACCAAGATCCCGTACATCCTGCGCGGCAGTCATGACCTTGTGCCGGTTACTGGGGACGAACCGTTCGAGAAAGAAATTCGCAAAGGGGTGAAGCTGGCGTTCCTGGGCTGCAACGAAGCGGCGGCCGGAATCTTCGGCAAGCTGGCTGAAGCGACCGAAGCTCAGTTGGCAGGGTTGAGCGGTGACGAAGCGACGCAAAAGAAAGCGACGGTTGCCAGCCTGTGGTGGAATGCCGGTTTGTGCCGAGCTTGGGACGGTGACGAGAAGGCCGCTGCCGAAGCGTTGCACAAATCCGCGCAACAGACCGCTGACTTTGAGTCGGCTGTCGAATGCGAAACGCTGGCACAAACATTGGGCCGCCGAGGCGACCGCGATGGGGCTCATCGTGTCGTTCAACGCAGCTACAAAGCGAAGTCCGTCTCAAAGCTGTTGACTCAATTGGACTCGATTCCGTTGATCGTGCGGCAGCCAAAGGCCGAGGGTCAGCAGAACGATCCGCGTCAGCCATCGGCGACCTATCGCGTGCTCGACAAATCGCCGGTCAGCAGCACTGACGACGCAGCCTTCACGCTCGACAGTGTGCCGACAGTCATCGCTGACATTGTCGTCTTTGATCGTCATGAGGCATCGAATCAAGATTCAGGTTTGGCGATTATCGGCATCGAAGGTCCGACGTTTACCGAAGCGGTGGCAAAGCTCGAAGCGGCGGCTGGCGACGAGATCGAAAAGATCGCGATTCCCGGCAACGACGATGGACTCGTCACGAACTCGATGTTTGAAAAAGAGTTTCTTCCGTTGCAGTGGCGTCGGCACTACGAAGCTTCGACTCCGATGGGAATCATCCGCCGAATCAACCGCGAAGTCTGGCGCAAGTTCCTGAATCAAGAATGGCCTAACACACCGTTGACCACGCTCGGTGGCAAGACGCCGCAGCAAGCGATCAGCGAAGAAGCGTTGCAAGTCCCACTCGCCGCGTGGTTGCAGCAACTGGATATGTACGGCGACCGTTTTGGGTTGCCCTACGACGTCAACGAAGGCCGAGCGAAATTAAGCTTGCCTGCGTTGCAGACGCTGGAAGGCGGCGATCACGCGAATGTCGGGACTCTGTCGATCCTGCAATTTGCTCGGCTGCCGTTCGAGAAGCTCGACGACTCGCAGCTTGTCGCTGCGTTTAAGCGGGCGACTTTGGTGCAACACAAGGGAAGTTTGAAGCGGTTGCTCACACAGATCGTCGAGCGGCCGTCGTGCCAAGACAAACTGGACATGTCCCGCGTGTACCGATTCTTGTCCGACATCAGCGCGTTGCTGACCGATTCCAGCGAGGCCATCGGCTGGTTGAATAAAGAGCGAGAGCGAGTCGTTCCGGTGACGGAGCAATTCGAGCACGAACTCGACTGCGACATGCGCGAGCTGCGTTATCGGCTCGACAATCCTCACGACGAAGCGAGCAATCGTCTGCTGCGTCGGATGTGGGAACATTACGGGCTCAAGGTTCCTGAGCTGCGCGACTACGTGACCAACATCGTGAGCCACTATCGCATCTCCGCGCCGTGGATGGCAGCCGCCACTGAGCCTGTTCTCGCAGGCGTTGGCGGTGCCGTTACCAGCGGAGGGATCTGGACTCCCGATGCGAATGCGGATCAGCCAGCAGCAGCGGGTAAGCTGTGGGTGCCGGGTTCTTGATTGAGGGACGGGGAAGAAAGAATTGATCATTGGTTATCGGTCGTTGATCATTGGTCATTGGGATTTGACGCTGAGAAATTACCAATGATAAACGACCGATAGCC